>DASWUT010000743.1:0-4307 GCA_036401455.1 Gemmatirosa sp.
CAGGCCCAGCCGGCGTCCAGCCGAGCCGCTGGCGCGTCCACGCGCTCGACGCGGGAAGGTCCATCCCGGCGAACGGCGCGAGCCAGCCGAAGTGCGCGGCTACCTCGTCGGACGCCGACAGCGACCGCACCGGCACGCCGAGCCCGGCGCCGACCACCTCGGCGATCTCGCGCACCGGAACGCCCTCTTCGGCGACCGCGTGCCAGCGCGCGCCCGGCGCGTGGTGCTCGAGCGCCAGGCGGTAGAGTCGCGCGACGTCGGTCACGTGGGCGGCCGGCCAGCGGTTGGCGCCGTCGCCGACGTAGGCCGACACGCCATGCGCGCGGGCGATCTCGATCGCCGGCGAGATCAGCCCCTGCTTGACCGTGTCGTGCACCTGCGGTAGCCGCACGACCGCGACGGAGACGCCACGCATCGCGGCGTCCGCGCCGGTCAGCTCGGAGAGCCGGCGCGGGTTGGGATTGTCGCGGTCGAACACGTCCTCGACGGCGATCGCACCGGGTTCGCGACTGCCCATGCCGGTGCCCGAGGTGATGATCAGCGGCCGGTCCGAGCCGGCGAGCGCGCCGGCCATCGCCTCGATCACGCGCCGGTCCTTCTCGCAGTTCTCGACGAAGTGGGCGAAGTCGTGATCGAACGCCGCGTGGATCACGGCGTCCGCCTGCGCCGCGCCGCTCGCGAGCGTGGCGGGCTCTTCGAGTGTGCCGCGGTGCGCGTCGGCGCCGGCCTGCGCCAGCCAGCGCGCGCCCGCGTCCGAGCGCGTCAGCCCGAGCACCTGATGTCCGGCGTCGAGCAGTTCGGGTACGATCCGTGAGCCGATGAAGCCGGTCGCGCCGGTGAGGAACACACGCATGGGAGATCTCCGCTGAACGGGGTGAGTGTTGTCGCACAGCGAAGATCCGCCTACTTTCGTTCCTATTGAAGTCGTAAGTTTATCCTAGTATGCATTTCAACAGGATCAGCGTGAGCGCGGACGCGAATCGGTTGGGCACGTACCTGCGCGACCGGCGCACCCGCCTCGATCCCGCCGCGTTAGGCTTCCCGGGCGGACGCCGGCGTACCCCGGGGCTGCGGCGCGAGGAGGTCGCCCAGCGGGCCAGCATCAGCCCGACGTGGTACACGTGGCTGGAGCAGGGGCGCGGCGGCGCGCCGTCCGCCGACGTCCTCGACCGCATCGCCGCGGGGTTGATGCTCACGGACCCAGAGCGCGAGCACCTGTTCATGCTCGGGCTCGGGCGTCCGCCCGAGGTCCGCTACACGCCCGTCGACGGCGTGACCCCGCGTCTGCAGCGCGTGCTCGACGCCCTGACCGTCAGTCCCGCGATCGTCAAGACCGCGACCTGGGACGTCGTCGCCTGGAACCGCGCCGCGGCGGTGCTGCTGACCGACTACGCGGCGCTGCCGCGCGAGCAGCGCAACATCCTCCGGCTCATGTTCGCCGATCCGGGCGTGCGCGTCCGGCAGGCGGACTGGCCGGATGTGGCGCGGTTCGTCGTGAGCGCGTTCCGGGCGGACGCAGCGCGTGCGGGCGCGAGTGCGGAGATCACCACGCTCGTCGAGGAGCTGTCGCGGACGAGCCCCGAGTTCGCCGTCCTCTGGCGCGACCACGACGTCGTGGCGCACGGCGACGGGCTCAAGCGGCTCCACCACGCCGAGCTCGGGCTGCTCGAGTTGGAGTTCTCCGCGTTCGCCGTCGACGGCCGGCCGGAGCTGGGCCTGGTCGTCTACAACCCCGCGACCGACGACGTCGCGGACCGGATTCGCCGGCATCTCGAGCAGACGCGGCGCGCGTGACGGCCGCCGACGCGTCGTACGCGCGCTCGCCGCAGTGGCGCGCCGGCCGCTTCCGCAACCGACTGCCGCGTCACGATGGCCCCCTCTGGCGCATGCTCGCCGAATTCTGGCTCGGCCGTTCCAGGCACCGCCGGCCGACGGCCCCGATGCCGATCGAGCCACGCACGGCCGCGGACTACGCCATACCACCGGCGACCGGCCTGCGCGTCACCTGGCTCGGGCACGCGACGACGCTCGTCGAGCTCGGGGAGGCGCGGCTGCTCTTCGACCCCGTGTGGGCGGAGCGCGCGTCGTTCTCGCAGGCGGTCGGCCCGCGGCGCTTTCATCCGCCGCCGCTGCCGCTTCGCGAGCTGCCGCCGCTCGACGCCGTCGTGCTGTCCCACGACCACTTCGACCACCTCGACGCCGGAACCGTGCGCGCGCTCGCGCGCCATCCCGCCACCCGCGCGGCGCGCTGGATCGCCCCGTTAGGCGTCGGCGCCCGGCTGCGGGCGTGGGGCGTCGCGGCGCAGGACCTAACGGAGCTCGACTGGTGGGAGGCGGCCGAGGTCCGCGGGCTCACGCTCACCGCCACGCCGGCGCGCCACTTCTCGGGGCGCGGTCTAACGTCGCAGGACCGAACGCTCTGGTGTGGGTGGGTCGTCGTCGGGGCGCGGCACCGCGTCTACTACGCCGGCGACACGGCGCTGCACGACGAGTTCGCCGAGATCGGCGCGCGCCTCGGCCCCTTCGACCTCACGATGATCGAGGTCGGCGCCTACGACGCGCTCTGGCCGGACGTGCACCTCGGCCCGGAGCAGGCCGTGGTAGCGCACCGGCGCGTGCGAGGCGACGTGCTGCTGCCCATCCACTGGGGGACGTTCGACCTCGCCCCGCACGGGTGGACGGAGCCCATCGAGCGCACGCTCGCGGCCGCGGCACGCACGGGGGTGCGCGTGGCGACGCCGCGCCCCGGGGAGCGGATCGAGCCGGCCGCGGTCGGCTCGGGGCCGCCGGCGCGCTGGTGGCCCGCGCTGCCGTGGCGGACGGCCGCGGAGGCACCGGTGCATTCCCCCGGCGTGGCGCGGCCGCCCGAGGAGCTCGCGCTCGGGACCGCCTGACCGCGCAGGCGCGCGCCGGCACGTCGCGTGACTTCCCCGGCCGCCGTATCGGGATCTGGCCTTCCCTGGCCTCACCTCGAGGCGCCGTACGCAACGGCCGGCCGTTCCGCCGCGGGACGTCCCTCGGGTGAGCGGACGAACACGGTGAGTCGGTGGCCGTCCGGGTCGCGGCCGTCGAACCCGCGCGCCCACCCCATGACCTGCGGTGGCCCCACCACACCGCCTAACGCGCTGAGACGCGCGGCGGCTGCGTCGAGCGCCGCCGTGGCGTCCCCGTCGGCCGTCCCGACGGCGAGCTCGAACCCAAGCTCGACGGCGCCGTCGGCCGCGCCGTGGTCGAGCGACTCGCCCAGCGCGCGCGCGGCCTGCAGCGTGAGCGTGCAGCCGCCGCCGGCGTCGAGCAGCACGAAGTGCGGGGGCGCCGAGCGCGCGTCGTCCCGCAGGCCGAGCGCCTCGACGTAGAACCGGCGGGCGCGCTCGGGGTCGTGGACGAACAGGTTCACGTTCGCCAGCGTCGCCGGCGGCGCGCCGGCGGCCGCGGCCCGTGACGGGGTGTCGAATGGCGTGTGCGACGGATTCCAGCGAGCGGCAGTGTCCGACATGGGGCCTCACAGCGTGGTGTCGAGGATGCGGGCGCGCGGGGCCACTCGACTGATACCGAGTCCCTGCGCGCGGGTCAGACAGAGCGTAGAGGGGCGCGGGTCAGTCGTCTTGAAGAAACGCGACCTGCCGTGCGGGATCGGCGCCGCCATGCAGCAGCGCGCGCGTGCGCGCGATCCCGGCGGCCCAGCGCGCCGGTGGCACGCCGGCGTACGCGCCAAACTCGCGCGTCAGGTGCGCCTGGTCGGCGTACCCGCACTCGGCGGCGAGCGCGCTCAGACTGGTCTGCGGCTCCGCCCAGAGGCGGTCGCGGACCTGCTCGAAGCGTGCGTGGCGCGCGTACGCCTTCGGTGTGACCCCGGCGAGGGCGCGGAACTGGCGCTCGAGGTGCCGCGGCGTCCGACCGCTCGCCGCAGCCGCGCGGCGCACGGGCGCGCCACGACGCATCGCACCGCCGACCATCGCTCCGGACGTGTCGCCCAACGCGGCGCCTGACTCAGCGCCTAACGTTCGGTCTAACGTGCCGGTCAACGCCTGGCCGGCGCGGCGGACGTGGGCGGGGATCGCGGGCGCGGCGGCGACGAGCGCGCGCAGGGCGTCGGTGAGGCGGCCGAGCGCGCCGGCCACGTCGCCGACCTCCAGGCGCTCCGCAATCGCGTCGCCGAGCGTCGCGTGCGCGGCGCGCAGCGGGTGGATCGCGCCGGCGACGGGCGCGCCGGCATCCGGCGGGGCGAGCAGCGGGGCGAGCAGCGGCGCGGCGCTCCACGCGTGGCACCGCGCCGCGACCGCGCGCATCGTACCGCGCGCCCGGAG
>DASWUT010000744.1:0-7907 GCA_036401455.1 Gemmatirosa sp.
CCATCATGAGCCCCGGCGCGAGCGCCGCGAGATGCTCGGCGTAGGCGCTCGGATCGGCCGTCGCAGGCCGGTCCGCCGCGTCACCGCTCACGTCACCGGCCGCGTGATCGATCAGCAGCCCGTCGCGTCCCGCAGCGACGACGGCACGAACTCCGGGATGCGCCTGCAACGCGCGCAGCTGGTCGCGAAATGATGACATGCGGGGAGGATCGGCCGATCGGCGAGAGATGGCGCCGGGTCGCCGCAACTAACGGCCGCGCCCGTGGGCGGTCAAGCGCGCGGCTCGGGCTGCCGTTGCTCGCGCCGCGGGCGGAGCGATAAGCTTGCTCGCATGCTGTTGCCCCGCGCCTCATCCGCTCGATCGTTCGCTCCGTCGCGCCATCTGTCGCGGCGCATCCCGCGTCTCGTCGTCCTCGGCGCCGTGACGATTACCGTCGTGGCGGCCGCGGCATGCGGCGGCAAGGACCCGTACGCGCCCGTCGCCACGTACGACACGATCGCGACGACGTTCACCGTCTACCCGCTGCGGGCCGCGCCGCCACCGTACGGCTCCGCGCTCGACCTCCACACGCCGCTCACCCCGAGCGTCGTGCGGCCCCAGCTGATCGCGTACACGAGTACCTCGGGCACGACGACGATCGCGCCCAACTTCGACGTGGCGTTCGACCTCGACAGCGTCGGCAACATTCTGGTCTATCCGCCCAAGCTCATCACCTCGTCGCTCGCGGCGCCGCGGACGGCGTTCCAGACGTCGACGACGGCGTACACGTCGCTGGGCAACGCGCCGGACGGGACGTATCAGGCCGACTCCGTAATTCGCGTGAAGGTGGGACAGAGCGTCGTCGTGCAGGCGCAGGGGCTCTCGTGCTCCACCGGCGCTCCGTTCTATGCGAAGTTCGTCGTCGACAGCATCAGCGCGCTCACGAGCGCGCTCTACCTGCGCGCAACGATCGATCAGAACTGCGGCTTCAAGTCGTTCGCGGCGGGGCTGCCGACGTCGTAACCGGCGCGGCCGATCGCCGCGCCTTTCTCCCCGTCCTCATGCACGACCTGAAACTGCTGCGCGCGCACCCCGAGCAGCTGCGCGACGGCCTCGCGCGCCGCGGATCCCTGGAAGCGCTCGGGCCCGTCCTCGACCGGCTCGACGCGCTCGAGCGCGAGCGCCGCGCCGTGATCGCCGCCGTCGAGGAGCGGAAGGCGGCACGCAACGCAGCGACGCAGGAGGTCGCACGTCGCAAGCGCGCCAAGGAGCCGGCCGATGATCTCGTCGCCGCGGCGCGCGCGATCGGCGACGAGATCGCCGCCGGCGATGCGCGCCAGGCCGCGGTCGATGCCGAGCTCGATGCGCTGCTCCTCGAGCTGCCCAACGTGCCCCTGGCCGACGTGCCCGCCGGCGACGAGCGCGCCAACGTCGTCGTCCGAACCTGGGGCGAGCCGCGCGCGGCGAACGACGTCCGCCCACACTGGGAGGTGGGCGCCGCGCTCGGCCTCTTCGACCTCGAACGCGCCGTGAAGGTCAGCGGCTCGGGCTTCGTGTGCTACCGCGGCACCGGCGCCCGGCTCGTGCGTGCGCTGCTCAACTGGTGCATGACGACGCACGCCGACGAACACGGATACGAGGAGGTGTGGCCGCCGGCCCTCGTCACGCGCGCGTCGATGACCGGCACGGGGCAGCTGCCGAAGTTCGAGGACGACGCGTACCGGGTCGCCGACGACGACCTGTTTCTCGCGCCGACGGCCGAGGTGCCGGTGACCAACCTGTACCGCGACGAGATCCTCGACGGCGCCGACCTGCCGAAGGGATTCGTCGCGTACACGCCATGCTTCCGACGCGAGGCCGGATCCGCGGGCAAGGACACGCGCGGCATCCAGCGGCTGCACCAGTTCGACAAGGTCGAGCTCGTTCGGTATAGCGCGCCCGAGACGTCCGGCGACGAGCTCGAACGACTCACGGGACACGCCGAGCGACTGCTGCAGCGACTCGAGCTGCCGTATCGCGTCGTGTTGCTCGCGGCCGGCGACACGGGCTTCAGCAGCGCCAAGACGTACGATCTCGAGGTCTGGGCTCCCGGCGTCGAGCGGTGGCTCGAGGTGTCGAGCTGCTCGGTGTTCGGTGACTTTCAGGCGCGGCGGGCAAACATCCGCTACCGGCCGGCGCCGGGGGAGAAGCCCCGGTTCGTGCACACGCTGAACGGCTCGGGGCTCGCGTTTCCGCGCGTGATCGCGGCGCTGCTCGAGGTGCACCAGGCCGCCGACGGCACGGTCGCCGTCCCGGCCCCGCTTCGCCCGCTGCTCGGCGCCGATCGTCTCGCGCCGCGCTGACGTTGCCGGATCGACGTCGCCGTGGCCCGAACGCGCCGCGGCCGGCGTCGCGGGCGCGCTATCTTGCCGGGGATGTCGCATACCATTCCCCGCACGTCCCGGTTCGCACAGGGCGATCCGCTCGCGAGCCTCAACCCCGCCCAGCGCGAGGCCGTGCTGCACGTCGACGGGCCGGCGCTCGTGCTCGCCGGCGCGGGCTCGGGCAAGACACGCGTCCTCACGACGCGCATCGCCCGTCTCGTGCAGGAGCACGGCGTCGACCCGTCGCGGATCCTCGCGGTCACGTTCACGAACAAGGCAGCCGGTGAGATGCGCGAGCGCATCGCCCGCTTCCTCGGCTTCGAGCCGCGCGGGATGTGGGTCGGCACCTTCCACGCGATCGGCGCACGGCTGCTGCGGCAGTATGCGCACCTCGTCGGCCGCACGCCCAACTTCACGATCTACGACGAGGACGACGCGTTAGGCGCGCTCAAGCGTCTCTTCGAGCGCCACAAGATCGGTGTCAAGGAGGTCGCGCCGAAGGCCGTACTGTCGGCGATCTCGGAGGCGAAGAACGCGCTCGTGACACCGGGGCGGTACGCCGAGCTCGCGGGCGACCCGTTCACGCGCACGGTCGCCAAGCTGTACCTCGATTTCGAGCCCGCGCTCCGCGAGTCCAATGCGGTGACGTTCGACGACCTGCTCGTGCTCCCCGTGCAGATCCTGCGCGAAAATCCGCAGGTGCTCGCGAACTATCGTGAACGCTTCCGGTACGTGCTCGTCGACGAGTACCAGGACACGAACCACGCGCAGTTCGAGTTCGTGCGGCTGATGGGCGGCGAGCACGGCAACGTGATGGTCGTCGGTGACGACGATCAGTCGATCTACGGCTGGCGTGGTGCCGACGTCCGCAACATCCTCGACTTCGAGAAGACGTGGCCGAACGCGACCGTCGTCAAGCTCGAAGAGAACTACCGCTCGACGCCCAACGTACTCGACCTCGCCAACGTCGTCATCGCCGCCAATGCGTCGCGCCGCGGCAAGACGCTGCGTGCGACGCGCGGGGCGGGGGAGCGCGTCTCGCTCGTCGGCGCGCTCGACGATCGCGACGAGGCGGACTTCGTACTCGAGGAGATCGGGGCGCGGCGCGCGGGCGAGGGGCGCGTGCTGCGTCACTTCGCGGTGCTCTACCGCACCAACTCGCAGAGCCGCTCGCTCGAAGAGGCGCTTCGGCGTCGCGGGATGCCGTACCGCCTGGTCGGCGCGGTCCGTTTCTACGACCGGCGCGAAATCCGCGACCTGATGGCGTACCTCAAGCTGATCGCCAACCCGGCCGACAACGAGGCGTTTCGCCGCGTCGTCAACGTGCCCAAGCGCGGGATCGGCGACACGTCGCTCGACCTCCTCGCCGAGATCGCCGAGCGCGAGCGGACGCCCCTGCTCGACGTCGCGCGCCGCGCCGATGTGCAGGCGCAGCTTCGTCCGGCGGCGCGCGCGCCGTTAGGCGAGTTCGTCGCGCTCGTCGACCGGCTACGCGCGGCCGCACCGGACGCGAGCGTGCCCGAGCTGATCGAGGACCTCGTCGCGTCTACCAAGTACGGTGACCACCTCAAGGCGGAGGGGCCCGACTGGCAGGATCGCATGCTGAACGTGCAGTCGCTCGTCGACGGTGCGGCCGAGACCGTGGCCGACGAGGGCGGCGAGGTCGGGCTCACCCCGCTCGACCACTTCCTCCAGAAGGCGACGCTCGTCGCCGGCGTCGATGCGTTGGCCGCCGACGCCGACGCGGTCACGCTGATGACGATGCACAACGCCAAGGGGCTCGAGTTCCCCGTCGTCTTCATCACCGGTCTCGAGGACGGGCTCTTCCCGCTCGCGCGCGCGTACGACGACCCGGCGCAGCTCGAGGAAGAGCGCCGCCTGTTCTACGTCGGCATCACGCGCGCGGAAGAGAAGCTGTACCTCCTGCACGCCGAGCAGCGGATGCGCAACGGCGAGATCATGGCCGGCCGCCCGTCGGGATTCCTCGACGGCCTCCCGGACGAGCTCTTCGACCGCAAGATGACCGTCAAGGCGCGCAGCTCGGGTCGCGCGTTCCTCGCCAACCTCGGCGGCGGCTACGCAGGACGCGGTCGCGGGGACGGCGGCAGCTGGGGGCGGAGCAGCTGGACACGCGGCGGCGCGGGTGCGGGTGGGCGCGGCGCACCGGCGTCCGGCGCGCAGTCGAGGCCGAGCGAGGATGACGACGAGACGCCGTTCTACACGCGCCGGTCGGGGACGCCGGTCGCGCTGCCGACGACCGGCCCCGTGGTGCGCCGCCGACCCGCGAACCCGGATCCGGCCGACGAGTCGCAGGATGCGGCCGTGCTCCAGAAAGGCGCGCGCGTGACGCATCGCAAGTTCGGCTCGGGCACGGTCGCCGAGGTCACCGGAACCGGGCGCGATGCGAAGGTGCGCATCGACTTCGACGACGAGGCGGTCGGTCGCAAGACCCTCGTCATCGCGCAGGCGAACCTCGAACGCGGGTGGGACTGAGTGGCGGTTTCGGAACAGGACGTGCGGCACGTGGCGGCGCTCGCGCGGCTCGGGCTCGACGAGGAGCGGCTGCCGTCGCTCGTCGCGGAGCTGAACGGGATCCTCGTCCACATGGACGCGCTGCAGCGGGTGAAGACCGGCGGCGAGCCGGTGGCGGGCATCAGCTCCGGCGGCATGCCGCTGCGCGACGACGCCGGTCCGCAGTACCCGCTCGCCCACCCGCGCACACAGTTCGCCCCCGCGATGCGGTCGGGATTTTTCCTCGTTCCGCGTCTTGCCACGCACGCCGCGCTCGCCGCGAGCGAGGGTGACGTCGACAGTTCGGTCGACGACGCCGCCGATGCCGACGCGCTCGTCGCCGATCCCGCGGCTCTCGACGCCACCGACGCGTGATCTCTCTCGATCTTCTCGACCTCCGGGCCGCCGCGCTCGCCGACGGCGTGCGAACGGGCCGGTACGCGCGCGACGCCGCGGTCGCGGCGAGCCTCACCGCGGCCGCGCGACTCGAAGCCGCGAACATCCGCGCGTTCGTCGACCTGCACGCGTCGCCCCGCGCCGCGATGGCCGCCGCTCGTGAGCCCGCGGGCGACGGGGACGCCGCCCGACGCGTCCGCACGGGTGCGCTCGCCGGTGTGCCCGTCGCGATCAAGGACAACCTCGCCGATCGCAGTCTGCATACGACCTGCGGCTCGAAGGTGCTCGCCGGCTACGTGAGCCCCTACGAGGCCACGGCCGTGGCGCGCCTGCTCGACGCGGGCGCGGTGGTTGTCGGCAAGACCAACATGGACGAGTTCGCGATGGGCTCGTCGACCGAGCACTCCGCCTATGGCCCGACCCGCAACCCGATCGATCCGTCGCGCGTTCCCGGCGGCTCGTCCGGCGGCTCCGCGGCCGCCGTGGCCGCAGGCGTCGTGCGGATCGCGTTGGGCTCCGAAACTGGCGGCTCCGTACGGCAGCCCGCGGCCTTTTGCGGCGTCGTCGGCGTGAAGCCCACCTACGGCCGCGTGAGTCGCTACGGGCTCGTCGCCTTTGCGTCGTCGCTCGACCAGGTCGGCGTGTTCGGCCGCACGGTCGACGATGCCGCGCTCGCGCTCGAGGTCATCAGCGGCCGTGACCCGCACGACGCGACGAGCGCCGACGTGCCCGTGCCGTCGCTTCAGTTCGGAGCGGCGGACGACGAGACGGCCAACGGCGACGGGCCGCTGCACGGCCTCAAGATCGGTCGCCCGAAGGAGTACTTCCCGGATCGCCTCGACCCGGCCATCCGCGCGCTGACCGACGCCGCGTTCGACCGGCTCCGTGCGTTAGGCGCGACCGTGAGGGACGTCTCGCTCCCGCACACGGACCTCGCGATCCCGGTCTACTACATCCTCGCGCCCGCCGAGGCGTCGAGCAACCTCGCGCGGTTCGACGGCGTACGCTACGGGCCGCGCGCCGCCTCCGACTCACTCCGCGCGCTCTACGATCGGAGTCGCGCCGAGGGCTTCGGTCCCGAGGTGACGCGCCGCATCCTGCTCGGCACGTACGTACTCTCGCACGGCTATTACGACGCGTATTACCGCAAGGCGCAGGAGGTGCGCGGGCTCATCGCCGGCGACTTCGCGCGGGCGTTCGACAGCGTCGATCTTCTCTTCACACCGACGACGCCAACGACCGCGTTTCCGTTGGGCGCGCTGTCCGATCCGTACGAGATGTACCTCAGCGACATCTTCACGGCGACGGCCAACCTCGCCGGCGTCCCCGCGATGAACATCCCGATCGGCGCCGTTGGTGGTCTGCCGGTCGGCGCACAGTTCATGGCCCCCCACTTCGGTGAGGCGATGATGTTCCGCGCCGCTGCCGCGCTCGAACGCGCGCTCGCACTCCCAGTCGGCGTAGCGGGGGTGAGCGCGTGACCGCGCCCGCCGCCCGCACGCGCGCCACGTCCGACTGGGCGCGCGACTACGAGATGGTCGTCGGCCTCGAGGTGCACCTCCAGCTCGACACGGCGACGAAGGCGTTCTGCAACTGCTCGACCGCGTTCGGCGATGCGCCTAACGCGAACACCTGTCCCGTTTGCCTCGCGCTGCCAGGCACGCTGCCGGTGCTCAACCGGCGTGCCGTCGAGCTCGCGTCGCGCGCCGCGCTCGCGCTCGGTTGCACCGTGCACCCGGTCTCGATCTTCGCGCGCAAGAACTACTTCTACCCGGATCTTCCCAAGGGCTACCAGATCTCGCAGTTCGATCGCCCGCTCGCGACCGGTGGCTGCGTGCAGATCGGCGAGACCGACACCGGCAACCCGATCACCGTCGGCGTCACGCGCGTGCACATGGAAGAGGACGCGGGCAAGTCGCTGCACGACCGCTTCCCGCGCGAGACCGCGATCGACCTGAACCGCGCCGGCGTGCCGCTCGTCGAGATCGTCAGCGAGCCGGACATGCGGTCGTCGGCAGAGGCGGGCGCGTATCTGCGCGCACTCAAGCAGCTCGTCCAGTACGTCGGCGCGAGCGACGCGAGCATGGAAGAAGGCTCGCTGCGCGTCGACGCCAACGTCAGTGCGCGCCGGCACGGCGAGTCGAAGCTCGGCACGAAGTGCGAGATCAAGAACATGAACTCGTTCTCCGGCGTCGAACGCGCGCTCGAAGTCGAATTCGCACGCCAGTGCGCCCTGCTCGCCAGCGGCGGCCATGTCGAGCAGCAGACGATGCTCTGGAACGCGGCGCGCAACGAGGTGCGGCCGGCGCGCTCGAAGGAAGGCAGCCACGACTACCGCTACTTCCCCGAGCCCGACCTTCCGCCCCTCGTCCTGACGCAGGAGTGGATCGATGCGCAGCGCGCCTCGCTCCCCGAGCTGCCGACCGCGCGCCGCGCGCGCATGCGCAAGGAACACGGCCTGTCGCTGCAGGACGTCGACGTGCTCGCCGCCGACCCCGCGCTCGCCGACTACTACGAGTCGGTCGCACGCACCCACGGCGATCCGAAGGCGGCCGCCAACTGGGTGACACGCGACGTCCTCACCGCGCTGAACGAAACGGGTGAGTCGCCGCGCCAGTTCGCGGTGCGCGTCCGGCCGGAGGACCTCGCCGCGCTCC
>DASWUT010000745.1:0-2658 GCA_036401455.1 Gemmatirosa sp.
CGACGTCGCGCGCGACCCGCGCTGGGGGCGCACCGAGGAGACCTACGGCGAGGATCCGTACCTCGTCGGCCGCCTCGGCGTCGCCGCCGTGCGCGGCCTGCAGGGCCGGAGCGGCACCGTCGGCCCCGGCCACGTGATCGCCACGCTCAAGCACATGGCCGGCCACGGCCAGCCCGAGTCGGGCGAGAACACGGCGCCGGCGCCGTTCGGCGAGCACACGCTTCGCGAGGTCTTTCTGCCGCCGTTCGAGGCCGCGGTGAAGGAGGCGGGCGCGATCAGCGTGATGCCGTCGTACAACGAGTACGACGGCGTGCCGATGCACGCCAACGTGCACGTGCTGCGCGACATTCTGCGCGGCGAGTGGGGCTTCCGCGGTACGCTGGTTTCGGACTGGACCGCGCCCAACGACCTCGTGAGTCTGCATCACGTGGCCGCCGATTCGGGTGAGGCCGCGCGGCGGGCGATCGTCGCCGGCGTGGATGCCGACCTCCCCGACCCGAGCACGTACGGCGCGCTGAGCGCCCTCGTGCGCGCGGGCCGCGTCCCCGAGGCGCTCGTCGACTCGGCCGTCGCGCGCACGCTGCGGCACAAGTTCATGCTCGGGCTGTTCGAGCATCCGTACGTCGACACCGCCGCCGCGGCGCGCTCGGTCGGCGACCCGGCGCACCGCGCGCTCGCGCTCGAAGCGGCGCGGCGGTCGCTCGTGCTGCTGAAGAACGCGCCGGTGCGCGGTACGCCGCTGCTCCCGCTCGACCGCGCGCGCGTCCGCACCATCGCGGTCATCGGGCCTAACGCAGCCGAGACGCTGCTCGGCGGCTACAGCGAGACACCGCTCCGGTCGGTGAACGTCCTCGACGGCATCCGCGCGAAGATGGGGTCCAACGCGCGCGTGCTGTACGCCGAGGGTGTCCGAATCACCGAGCCCGTGCGCGACACGGCGTTCCCGGCGCGCGGTGGGTCCAACTCGCCCGGACGGTGGCACGCCGACACCGTCCGCCTCGTCGATTCCCGGGCGAACGCGCCGCGGATCGCCGCGGCCGTCGCGGCGGCTCGGCGCAGCGACGTGGCGGTCGTCGTCATCGGCGACAACGAACAGACCGCGCGCGAGGCCTGGAGCCGCGTGCACCTCGGCGACCGTACGAGCCTGGACCTCGTCGGCGACCAGAACGCGCTCGTGCGGGCCGTGCTCGCCACCGGCACGCCGACCGTCGTCGTGCTCATCCACGGGCGCCCGCTGTCGATCCGGTACGTGGCCGACAGCGTACCCGCGGTGCTCGACGCGTGGTACGTGGGGCAGGAAGGAGGTACGGCCGTCGCCGACGCGCTGTTCGGCGACGTGAACCCGGGGGGCAAGCTGCCGGTCTCGATCGCGCGCTCGGTCGGCCATCTGCCGGCGTTCTACAACTACAAGCCGTCGGCGCGGCGCGGCTACCTGTTCGACCGCACCGACCCGCTCTTTCCGTTCGGACACGGGCTCAGTTACACGACGTTCCGCATCGGCGTGCCGCGCCTCGCGTCGGCGTCGGTCGCCGCCGAGCGGCTCGCGGCGGGCGACTCGGTCCCGGTGCAGGTCGACGTCACCAACACCGGCGCGCGCGCCGGCGACGAGGTGGTGCAGCTCTACCTGCACGCGCTCGTGAGTTCGGTGACGCGGCCGGTGATGCAACTGGCGGCGTTCGAGCGTGTGACGTTGCGGCCGGGCGAGACGCGCACGGTGACGATGCGGGTCGCACCGCAGGCCTTCGCGCTCTGGGACGCGGACATGCGGCACGTCGTCGAGCCGGGCGAGTTCGAGGTGATGGCCGGGGCGAGCTCGGCGGCGGTGCAGCGCGCGCGGCTCGCCGTCACGGGAACGCGGGCCTACGACGTGGGCAGGTGATCGCGGCGCGGAGCGGCCGGACGTAACTGCAAGCGGCCGCTAGAGCGCGCGGGCACGGGCACACACCATCGTGACCGGGACGTGATCGGGCCGTGACACGAGCGGCGCACGTTATCGCCGTTCGCAGCACGGCCCCCACCGGCGCGGCCGTCGCCGCGCCGCCGTTTCCCGCACCCGCCCGTCCACCATGCGCCGCCCGACCGCGCTCGTCGCGTCGCTCTTCGTGACCGTCGGTGTCGTGCTCGCCTGCACCGACACGACCGCGGCGATCGCCAACCCGGCCGCCCCACGGGTCACCTTCGCCGTCATCGGCTGCAATCGCGTCGACGCGGCGGACACGCTCGGCGACACGAGCACGGCCAACGTCGAGGAGCTGACGCGCACGTTCCAGGACATCGCGGCGCTTCCCGTGAAGCCGCGTTTCCTCTTCTTCACCGGCGACCTCGTGTTCGGCTACACGCCCGACACGCTGCAACTCGACCGCGAGCTGCGCGCGTGGCGCACGCTCTACGAGGCATCGCCGCTCCCCGCACTCGGCGTCGAGCTCGTCGCGATGCCGGGCAACCACGAGATGCAGAACCTGTCGAAGGTCGCCACCGCCGCGGCCGAACGCACGTGGCTGCGCGACATGCAGCCCTACATCATGCGCGGCGGCAACGGCCCGACGGCGGGCGGACCGGACAACCTCGCCACCGACCAGAGCAAGCTGACGTACTCGTTCGACTACGCCGGGTCGCACTTCGTGACGATCAACACCGACCCGACCGGTGCAGACTGGC
>DASWUT010000746.1:0-1582 GCA_036401455.1 Gemmatirosa sp.
GCGACGAGCAGCGCACCGTCGAACAGCGCGAGACGGCCGAACGTGACGCCGTCGGCCGGATGCGCGAGTCCCACGCCCTGCTCGCCCCGCGCGAGATCCGCCGCCTGCGCGAGGAGCTCGGCGTCACCGCCACTCAGCTCGGGGAGCTGCTTTACGGCGTGCCGAGGGGGATCGTCGACGGTTGGGAGCGCGGCCGATACCTCCAGAACCGGGCAGCCGACGCGATGCTGCGTTCGCTTCGCGACCCCGACGTGCTCGCCCGCCGGGCGTCCAAGGCGGGCGTGGTCCTCCCCGTGCTTGATGGGGAGCCGGCCGGGGTGACAGCCGGTGTGCCGGACGCGGTGCCAGCTGCGCTGCCGAACGTGGTTCCGGGCGCCGACCCGGGCTGACGCGGCCGCGCCGTTTCTGCCGAACGGGCTCGGCCGTCCTCGCTACGGAGCCCTTCCCGCGGAGCCGCCGTTCGCTCTGCCCGATCCCATTCCGTCCGTCGTCATGCCCCCGGCCGCCATCGTCCACCTGCACCTGCACCAACCGCCGCGGGAAGACCCCTGGTTGGGCCACCTGCCGCGCGAGGTCGAGGCGGCGCCGGACCACGACGTCTACGCGCGTGCCGAGCGGACGTGCTATCGGGCCCTCGCCGCAGCGCGTGTCACCGATGCGGACGGGCGCGTGCGCCGCGTCGTCGACACGCTCGCCCGGACGAGCTTCGACGTCGCCCCGACGCTCCTCGCCTGGCTCGCGCGTCACGCGCCGGCGACCTACGACGCGATTCTCGCCGCCGACCGGACGAGCGCGGACCGCCTCGGCCGCGGCAACGCGATCGCCCACCCGTACCACCACGTCGTTCTCCCGCTCCTCAGCCGCCGCGACAAGGTCACCGAGGTGCGTTGGGGCCTCGACGACTTCGCTCGCCACTTCGGCCGGCCGGCCGAGGGGATGTGGCTTCCCGAGACGGCGGTCGACGACGAGACGCTCGACGTGCTCGCGCAGGAGGGCGTGCACTTCACCCTGCTCGCGCCGCATCAGTTCGACGGCCTGCCCGCGGCGGGGCGCCCGGGGCTGTACCGGAGCGATGCCGGGCGCGAGATCGCGCTCTGCACGTACGACGCGGAGATCGCGCACGACGTCGCTTTCGGCGCGCTCCTCCGCGATGGTATCGCGTGGGCGGCCCGCATGCAGGCCCGCCTCGACGAGTACGCGCACGCGATGCACGCCGCCGCCACGGCCGCGGTCGCGACGGCCGCGGCCGCGACGACCACCCCGGACGCGGGCTCCGCGATCGAGACGCTGCCGTCGGCGAGCCCGCCCATGGCAGCCGCCCGAGGCGCGACCGCGTCGACTGCGAGCCCCATCGTCGCGGTGGCCGCGAACGCGGAGACGTTCGGGCAGCACCACCGGTTTGGCGACATGGCCCTCGCTGCCGCGCTCGACGCGCTCGAGCACCCCGGCGTCGGCGCCGACGGCCTGCGGCGCGCGCCGACGCCGCTGTCCAACTACGCCGCCGTCCTGGTCGCCGAGCCCGCGGTCGACGAGGTCGGCATCCACGACCGGAGCGCGTGGAGCTGCCCGCACGCGCTCGCGC
>DASWUT010000747.1:0-3272 GCA_036401455.1 Gemmatirosa sp.
GCGTGCGCCCTTCTCGCCTGGCTTGGGGGCGGGCGCGGGTGGGTCGCCGCGGCGTGGGTGGCGCTCGCGCTCTGGGTGGTCACCCGTCCGCTGCCCAACGGGGTGGACGGGTACGCGATGCTCACGCGGGGCTGGTCGGTGCTGCTGGCCGGCGCGTTCGGCGCGGTGAGCGCGGCGCTGGGCGCGCGATCGGCGTTCCTGCCGCGCGCGCTTGCGGCCGTCGGCGTCGCGGCGCTCGTCGCGACGAGCGCCGCGGTCCACGTCGGCGGCTTCGCGCGGGTCGCGGATGTCGTCCGCGCGGAAGCGCAGCGGCGCACCGACGTCGCCCTCGACCCGTGGGCCGCACGCACGGCGGGCGCGGCGTGGACTGCGACCGCTCACCGCGTGCCCGACGCCGCGGCGCGCGCTGGCGACGCGGAGGTCGCGCTCCGTGCGCTGCCCGCGGCCGCGGTCGAGATCGCACCGGCGCTCGTCGCGGTCGAGTCGCTCGGCGCGCTCGCGCTCGCGTGGGCGCTCTACCATCGCCTGGCGCGGTCGCGCGTCGGGCCGGCGCTCGCGCCGCTCGCCGCGTTCCGCTTCAACGACCAACTCGTCTGGGGGCTCGTCGTCGGCGCGGCGCTCGCCGCGTTGCCGACGCTCGCTGCGCTGCGGGGCGTCGGACTCAACTTGCTCGTGTTCTTCGGCGCGCTGTACGCCCTCCGCGGGCTCGCCGTGTTTCGCTGGGCGCTCGGCCGTCACGGTGTCGAGCTTCCGCTCGGCGCGGGGGTCGCGCTCGGCTTCGCCTTTCCGCTGCTCGGCGGTGTGCTCGCGGCGCTCCTGACCGCGGCCGCGCTCGCCCTCGGGCTCGGCGATTCGTGGGGCGACTGGCGCACGCGCGCCTGGCGCTCGCGCGGGCGCCCGGCCTGACGCGCCGTCACGCCGCCCGCACCGCGCATTCTTTCTGGAGGTCTTTGTGGAAGTCATTCTTCGCCAAGCGGTCGACAGCCTGGGGCACCCCGGCGACGTCGTGACCGTGTCCAACGGCTACGCGCGCAACTACCTGCTGCCGCGCGGCGTCGCGTTCCCGGCCACGGAGGGGAACAAGAAGCGGATCCAGCAGGAGAAGGCGCGCCTCGAAGCGGCCGAAACCGCGCGCCGCGACTCCGCGCAACAGCTCGCCGACCGCCTGGCCGAGGTGTCGATCACCTTCGCCGCGCGCGTCGGGGAAGAGGGCAAGCTGTTCGGGTCGGTCACGGCGGCCGACATCGCGCAGCAGCTCGAAGCGCAGGGGCACCACGTCGAGCGGCGCATGATCGACCTGCACGACCCCATCCGCGCGCTCGGGGTCTACCGCGTGCCGATCCGGCTGCACGCGGACGTCCGCCCCGAGATCAAGGTCTGGGTTATCAAGCAGTAACGGCGGGGTGAGCCGCGGGGCCGCATCGCGACCGCGCCCTCACCACGTCATCCGAAAATTCGCCGAAACATGGCGCGCGTGCGCGGGGTAGGACCCGGGTGCGCGTGCCCGCCGGTGACCCCCGGCGCCGGACCGTCTGCGCTTTCGTTCGTCGTCCCTACGACCCGCTGCCGCCTGATGGCCAACACTGCCGCTCCCGCTTCCGAGACGATCGCCCGCCGCGCGGCCCAGCTCGCGCTCGACATGAAGGCCGACGACGTCGTCGTGCTCGACCTCAAGGGCGTCACCGACATGACCGATTTCTTCGTGATCGCGAGCGGGACGTCGGACACGCACGTGCGCGCGACCGCAGAACACATCGCGGAGCAACTGAAGAAGGAGGGCGCGCCGGTCAACCACGTCGAGGGCTTGCCGCAGGGTCGCTGGGCGCTGATGGATTTCGTCGATGTCGTGGTGCACGTGTTCCACCCGACGCTCCGCGATCGCACGCGCGCGTCGCGCCGCGCACGCGTTAGGCGCCGCCGCCGTGCTCGCCGGCGCCTGCGGGCGCGACCGCGCGCTCGGCGACGGGCGCGTCGCGGGCGCGATCGGACACGGCGCCGATGCGGTCGTTCTTCGCGCACCGCGCGCGGGTGGTCGGATGACGGCGGCGCTCTATCCGAACCTCGACACCGTCGTCTGGCGCTCGGCCGACGCCGTGCCGGCGCTCGCGCGCGTGCTCGCCTTCGATCCCTCGGCCGGACGCCTCGCCGCCGTCGACGCACGCGGGGTTCCAACGCGCGTCGATCTGCGCCTCGGCACCGCGCACACGGTCGGGCGCGCGCCGCTTGGCGCCGTGACGGCCGACGGCGCGGCGTTTTTCGGACTCGACCGCGACGGCGCGGTGACCCGCCTCACGGACGCGGGCGGCGCGTGGCGCGTGCAGCTCCCCGAGGTGCCGCAGGTACTCTACCCGCAGCGCGACGGGACCGTGCTCGCGGCGGCGGCGCGCGGCGGCGCGGGGCGCGTGTGGCTGCTCCGCCCGCCGTCCGCGACTCCGGCCGAGTCGGCGGCGGTGCCCGGTGCGACGGCGCCGATCGTCACCGGCGCGGCGGATGGCGTCTACTTCGCGGCGGGCGACGAGCTGCTCGGCGTGCGAGGACACGAGCTGCGACCGATGGCGGCGATTTCGTTAGGCGCGGCCGTGCGTCTCGCCGTTGCCACGCCGAGCGGCGACCGGCTGTACGTACTCACCGCGCGCGAGGGCGAGCTGCGCGTCGTCGACCGCTACACCGAGCGCGTTGCCGCGACGATCACGCTGCCAGGCGATGCGCGCGACCTGCGGATGGACCCGCTCGGCCGCTACGTCGTGGTGCGCCCGACCCGTGGCGATTCGGCGTGGGTCGTCGCGGTCGGCACCGATCGCGTCGTCGGTGCGACGCGCGCCGACTGGCGCGACGACCTGCCGCTGGTGTTCCCCGACGGTGCGGTCGCGGCCGCAGTCGGGCCCGACGTCGTGATTGTCGACGGCGAGACGCTGCGTCCCCGGAGCACGGTATCGCACGGCGCGTCGGACATGTGGCGCGTCGTGACGTGGAACGGCTTCCGACCGCGTGCGGGCGCAACACCCAGGACGGCGACCGCGCACGTGCCGGCTGCCGACACCGAGGCGGAACGCGCGCCGGTCGACACGGCCGCCGCCCCGGCCGACACCACGGTGCCGCGCGTGCCCGACAGTACGCACGCGCCGCCCGACACCGGCGCCCCGATCCCGACGACGCCGGTGCGCTACCTGAGGCGCCGTCCGCCCGCGCCGATGCTGCCGCAGGTCGCCGACGGCGAGATCGAGTCGCCCGGGGCCGCGGCGGCGCCGGCGGCCGTTCCGGGTCGCGGATTC
>DASWUT010000748.1:0-2461 GCA_036401455.1 Gemmatirosa sp.
CGGCGTGGCGAAGCGTGGTCATGAGCACACCGAGGGGCAGGAGGTGCACAGATTACGGCCGGCCCGGGGCGGGCGCTGGCGTGCGAGGCCGTGATGCGCAGGAGCATCCCTGCGGGCGACCGGCGCGACTCCGCCCCGCACTCCGCCCCGCACTCATGCCCGCTGCCGCTCCCGCCCGCGTCCTGATGGTCCAGGGCACCACCTCGGACGCCGGCAAGTCGACCCTCACCGCCGCCCTCTGCCGCGTCTTCGCCCAGGCCGGATACCGCGTCGCACCATTCAAGGCGCAGAACATGTCCAACAACGCCGCGGTCGTCGACGGCGGCGAGATCGGCCGCGCACAGGCGGTGCAGGCGATGGCCGCGGGCGTCGAGCCCACGGTCGACATGAACCCCGTGCTGCTCAAGCCGCAGGGCGACCGCACGTCGCAGCTGGTGGTGTTGGGCCGTGCGCAGCGCGCCCACGACGCGGTCGGCTACTACGCCCGTAAGGTCGAGCTGTGGCCCGTCGTCACCGCCGCCCTCGACCGGCTGCGCGCCGCGCACGACGTCGTGATCATCGAGGGCGCGGGCAGCCCGGCGGAGATCAACCTCGCGCAGTACGACATCGTCAACATGCGCGTCGCCCGCCACGCGGGCGCGCCGGTGCTGCTCGTCGGTGACATCGAGCGCGGGGGCGTGTTCGCCGCGCTCTACGGCACCGTCGCCCTGCTCACGCCCGAGGAGCGCGCGCTCGTCCGCGGCTTCGTCATCAACAAGTTTCGCGGCGACCCGTCGCTGCTCACCCCCGGGTTCGCGATGCTCGAGGAGCGCACGGGCATCCCGACGTTAGGCGTCCTCCCCTACCTCGACCTGTCGCGCGTGCCGGCGGAGGACGGACTCGCGCTCGACGCCGCGGGGCGGCTCGCGGGGATCGCGCACGACGACGACGGCGAGCCGCCCGCGGTCGACGTCGCGGTGCTCCGCCTGCCGCGCATCGCCAACCTCGACGAGTTCCAACCGCTCGCCGCCGAGCCGGGGGTGCGCGTCCGATTCGTCCGCACGCCCGACGCGATGGGCGCGCCCGACCTCGTCGTCGTCCCGGGCACCAAGGCCACGCGCGCCGACCTCGCCTGGATGCGCGCGCGCGGGCTCGACGCGGCCGTTCGGCGCGCGCACGCGGCCGGCGCGCGCGTCCTCGGCGTCTGCGGCGGCTACCAGATGCTCGGCCTGCGCGTCGACGACCCGCTCGGCGTCGAGGGCGACGCGGGCGGCGACGACGGGCTCGGGCTCCTCCCCGTCGTCACCGAGTTCGCGGCGGACAAGGTCACCGTGCGGGTGCACGCACGCGCGGGATCGGGCGATCCGTTAGGCGCGTGCGCGGGCACCGCACTCGCCGCGTACGAGATCCACATGGGGCGCACGCGCCCGGCCGGCCCGCTCGGCCCGCCGCCGTTCGCGGTCGGCGACGACGGGATGCCCGACGGCGCGACGTCGACCGACGGCAC
Source organism: Gemmatirosa sp. (assembly GCA_036401455.1). Lineage (GTDB taxonomy): Bacteria > Gemmatimonadota > Gemmatimonadetes > Gemmatimonadales > Gemmatimonadaceae > BPUI01. The sequence goes on from DASWUT010000748.1 coordinate 1,487, forward strand.
GGTGGTCGGGACGTACCTGCACGGCCTGTTCGAGAACGCCGCCTTTCGCCGTGCGGTCGTCGCGTCCGCGGCGGCGCGCAGGGGTGTGTCGCTGCCGCCGATGGCCGCCGACGACGCGGGGCACCGTACGCACGACGACGCCGTCGCGCATGCGTTCGACGCGCTCGCCGACGCGGTCCGCGCGCATCTGGACCTCGCGGCGGTCACCGCGATACTGGGGCTTCCGCCGCTCCCCACCGCCGCCGCCGCGCATGCCTGACGCGCCCGCCCTGCTGCCACTCACCCTCCTGCTCGGGGGGGTGCGCTCGGGAAAGAGCGCGCGCGCCGTGGCGATGGCCGACGCGCTGGCCGGGGCGGACGGGCGCGTGCTGTTCGCCGCCACCGCGCAGGCGTTCGACGACGACATGACCCGCCGGATCGCCGCGCACCGCGCCGAGCGGCCCGCGCACTGGGATACCGTCGAGGCGCCGCTCGATCTTGCCGGCGCCCTCGCGGGTGCGCTCACGGCGGGGGCAACCTCGGAGGCGCCGTACGCGGCGGTCGTCGTCGACTGCCTCACGCTCTGGACGAGCAACCTGCTCCTCTCCCTTGCCGATCCGGCCGACGCGGAGGCGCTGGCGGTCGCGCGGACGCGCGATCTGCTGGCCGTGGTGCCGGCCGCGCGTGGGGCGCGCTGGATCGTCGTGAGCAACGAGGTCGGGCTCGGCGTGGTGCCGCCGACGCCGTTGGGCCGCGCCTTTCGCGACGCGCTCGGCCGCGTCAACCAGCGCGTCGCCGCCGTCGCCGACGAGGTCACGCTGATGGTCGCCGGGCTGGAGGTCCCGGTCCGGCCGCGCGCCCCGACGCCGGCCGGACGTCACACCGTCAGGGGTTGATCGGGAACGGCGCGTTGCGGATCACGTCGCCCATGTCCCACGTGCCCCGGCGATGGTGGCCGTGGATCGGCGCGTCGGTGGGTTGCGGCGACTGCCGCGC
>DASWUT010000749.1:0-1548 GCA_036401455.1 Gemmatirosa sp.
TAGGTGTGCGTTCGGGGGAGCACGCAAACGGGAACGCGTCTTTTCCTGTGCAACCGGCGTCATCCACCGCCGATGCCGCCCGCCCTGCCCTCCGCCCGCGACCCCTCGCGCACCGCGCCCGCTCACGACGACGAGCCGGCCTGGATCGCGAGCGTGTTCGCACCGGGTGCGCTCGGTGCGACGTACCAGTTCGTACGCGTCGTCGGCCGCGGCGGGATGGGGATCGTCGTGCTGGCCCGGGAGCGTGCGCTGCATCGGGCTGCCGCGATCAAGTTGTTGCACCCGGCGCTCGCCGCGAGCCCGCGCGCGGTGGAACGGTTTCGGCGCGAGGCGCGCATCCAGGCGCAGCTGGAGCACCCCGGTATCGTCCCGTTGTACGCGTGTGGCGAGACGCAGCCGGGCGACGGCCGCGGCCCCGTGCCGTACCTCGCGATGCGCTATGTCGCGGGCGAGTCGCTCGCCGAGCAGCTGGCGCGGCGCGCGGCCGCGGGAGAGCCGGCCGCGCCCGTGGCCGACGTCCGCGACCTGCTCGGCCAACTCGCCGCGGCGCTCGCCTTCGCGCACGGGCAGGGGGTCGTGCACCGCGACCTGAAGCCCGAGAACGTGCTCGTCGAGCGCGGAACCCGCCGCGTGCTGCTCACCGACTTCGGCGTCGCGGCGCTCCCGTCGCACGACGACCCGCGCGTGGCCGACCACTCGGCGGGCACGCCGCGCTGGATGGCCCCGGAGCAGGTTGCCGGCGAGCACGCGGTGGACGGGCGAACCGACGTGTATGCGTTAGGCATGCTCGGCATCGCGCTGCTCACGGGCCGTCGACCGTTCCCGACGGTGGCGACGGCGGCCGTGCCGGCGGCGCACGTCACCGCGGCCGTGCCCGACGTCGCCGCGCTCGCGCCGGGGACGCCGGGCGATCTGTGCCGCACACTCGCGCGCTGCCTCGCCAAGGACCCCGCCGAGCGCTGGCCGAGCGCGGCGGCGTTCGGCGCGGCGGTGGCGGGACCGGCGACTTCATGGCGGCGGTGGTTCGGCGCGTTCGGCGCGCGTCGCGCCGCCGAACACCTCGCGCGCTGATCACACGCGCAGCACCCGTTTTCCCCACGCCCGTGCTCGCCGACCCGACTGCACCGTGATGCAGGTCCGCCCAGCGATCGGGCGTGCGTTCATGCCGGAAGCGCAGCACACGCGGCGGCGGTCGGCCGTGGTATGCTTGGATCATGGTCGCGCCCGCCGCACCGCTCGCCCCGCCGGAACCGCGCGGCGCCGAACCACGCATCCGGCGCCGCGGGCGCACCCTGGCCCGGCTCGTCGGTGTTCTGCTCGCCTTCGCGCTCGTCTTCCCGCCGCTGTTCGTCGCCGTTGGGCCGGACACGACGTCCGAGCCGGTGACGCTCGCCGCGCCGGACCCGCACGCGATGTACACCGTCTACGTCACTGATTGGGCTTACCATACGTCGGTCACGATCCCGCAGGCACCTGCGTGGCGACTCGGGCCGGCGGGGGCGGAAGGCGCGCCGTACCTCGACTACTCGTGGGGCGACCGCGCGTACT
>DASWUT010000750.1:0-3616 GCA_036401455.1 Gemmatirosa sp.
CAGTTCGTACGCGAGACACCCGAACGAGTAGAGGTCGGCGCGCTGGTCGGCGCCCGGGTCGCCGATGACCTGCTCGGGCGCCATGTACGCCGGCGTGCCCAGGGCGGATCCCGCGCCCGTGAGCCCCGCGCCCGTGGACCACCGGTGGGTGCGGCCGGCCGGCGCGTCCACACGCGGCGCGCCGTCGGCGGCGGCAGCGATTGCCTTCGCAACGCCGAAGTCGGCCACGACGGCCACACCGCCCGAGAGCAGCACGTTCTCGGGCTTGATGTCGCGGTGCACGACGCCGTGCGCGTGGGCGTACTCGAGCGCGAGCGCGATCTCGCGCAACGTCCGCTCGACGTCCTCGATCGGGAGCGGGCCTTCGCGGCGGAGCCTCGCGCGGAGCGTCTCGCCCTCGACGTACGGCATCGTGAACCAGAGGCGCCCCTCGGTTTCACCCGAGTCGAGGAGCGTCAGCACGTGTGGGTGCTGCAGCCGTGCCGCGACCCGGATCTCCCGCTTGAACCGCTCCGGCCCGAGCGAGGCGGCGAGGTCGGCGTGGAGCGTCTTCAGCGCCACGGGCCGGTCGTGCTTGCGGTCGTCCGCGAGGTAGACCGTCGCCATCCCACCGCGCCCGAGTTCGCGCACGATCTGGTACTCGCCGAGGACGTGGCCGGCGGGCACATCGGGCCTGGACACCTCGGCCACGCCGGGACCGCGGTCGTCCTCGTCGACGAGCAGCGCGGCGAGTTCCGGGAGCGGTGTGCCGAGGGGGGCGCGCGCGTCCGCGGTGGAGACCTCGGCGTCCGCAGCGAGCAGGGCGTCGACGGCGGCGCGCAGCGCGTCGTCACCCGCGCACGCGGCGTCCAGGAACGTGGTCCGGTCGCGGGCCTGGTGCTCTACGGCGTCGCCGAATACCGCCTGCACCTGACGGTGCCGCTCCGGGGTCACCCGCGACTCGGGCCGTACCCGCGACTCCGGCCGTACGCGCGCGGTGTCCACACGCCCTCACGCCGCGCGCAGTTCGACGGCGAGCCACGCCCGAGCGCCGCGCCACTCGCGCTCGACGGTGGACAGCGAGACGCCTAACACATCGGCCGTTTCCTCGGCCGTCAGACCGGCGAAGAACCGGTGCTCGACGACGCGGAGCTGTCGCGGGTCGAGCGTCCCCAGACGGTCGAGCGCCTCGTCGAGCGCGAGCAGCTCGTCGGGACGCATCGCCTGCGCGACGGACTCGTCGCCGAGTGTGCAGAAGGCCACCCCCGCGCCGCGCTTCGCCGCCGTGTGGCGGCGGGCGGCGTCGACCACCGCCGCGCGCATTGCACGCGCCGCGATGGCGAAGAAGTGCGCGCGCCCGTCCCACTCGTGGGGCCGAGACGGGCGCAATCTGACGTACGCCTCGTGCACGAGTGCCGTCGTGGAGAGCGTCGCGCCCGCCCGCCCCGCCCGCACGCGCCGGGCGAGCCGACGTAAATCTTCATACACGGCCGCGTAGAGCGCCGATTCGGCGGCGGCGTCGCCAGCCTGCGCCGCTCGCAGGTGGCCGGTGACGTCCGCGCGGGTATCGTCCGTGTGCGGCGCGCCGGCGACGTCCCGCTCGCCGTCACCGGACGGCTGCACGACCAGCCGCGACGTCGCGGCGAGAACGCGGGGAAGGGGACACGCGCGACGAACGACCGGACGAGGGTTCGCGAGCGTTGTATGAGGAGGGACGCGCGTATTGCGCGATACCGCGTTGCGTGCCGCACGCGACACGTTGAATATGGTTCCGCGCGAATCTTGTCAATGTTCGGCACGCCGGGTCGGAGCTGTCCGAACGGCCGCACCCCCGCGGCGTGTTAGGCGAAACGCTCCGACCGCCGCACGACGTCGATCGCTGCCGGACGTCTGTGTCTCGATCGAGGCGACAGTGACCTGTTGCACGACGGCGCGCCAGACGAACGCGACCTGGACACGACGGCGTTGCCCGCGCTGCAGCCCGCGCTGCACGTTCCCGCGCCGTCGCGAGAGGTATCGTGACGGTGCGGCTCGTCGGCGTAGCCGCATGTCCGGCGCAACGCCGGCGCGGGGGCGCGCGTCCGCACACGGAAGACCGCGACCCGCGCGAACCTTCCGCGGGCGTGCCCGTGTCTCACCCGACGTGCGATCGTAACCGGGCGCGCCTCTGATCCGTACACTTCCGCCATGACGCGCTCCGAGAGTGAACCAGCGGGTTCTGTCCGTGCCGTGAGCGGGTGGTCCGCCACCGCGGCTGGCGCGTCCGCGGCGACGACCGGTCCGACGGCCGGTGCCGACGACGGCGCGGCGAGCGGGGCGGATAATGGCTTTGCGGCGGCGCTCGCGGCGGCGCTGCTTCCGGGGCTCGTGCTCGAACGCGAACTCGTTGGTGGCGCGATGGCGCGCGTGTTCGTCGCGCGCGAAGTCGCGCTCGATCGCCGGGTCGTGGCGAAGGTGCTGCCGCCGACGCTTGCCGCCGGCATCAATCGCGAGCGGTTTCGGCGCGAGATCCAGCTCGCCGCGCAGCTGCAGCACCCGCACATCGTGCCGCTCCTCTCGGCCGGCGAGGTCGCGCCGGTGGCGGCCGAATCGGCGGCGGCCGCGGCGGGCTCGCTCTACTACACGATGCCGTTCATCGAGGGCGAATCGCTGCGCGCCGAGATGGCGGCGCGCGCGGCCCGCGGCGTGCCGTTCACGGCGCGCGAGGTACTGCGCATCCTGCGCGACGTCGCCGAAGCGCTCGGCTACGCCCACGGGCGCGGCGTCGTGCACCGCGACGTGAAGCCGGGCAACGTCCTGCTCCAGCACGGGCACGCCCTCGTGACCGACTTCGGCGTCGCCAAGGCGCTCGCCTCGTCGATCGGTGGCGCACCGGCCGGCACGATGACGACGCTCGGGATGGCGATCGGGACGCCGGCCTACATGGCCCCCGAGCAGCTCGCGGCGGACCCCGCGGCCGATCAACGGATGGATCTGTACGCGACAGGGCTGGTCGCGTACGAGCTCCTGAGCGGCGTGTCGCCGTTCGCCGCCGCGTCGCCGCAGGCCACGCTCGCCGCGCAACTGACGCGCGTGCCCGCCGACATCGCGCAGCTGCGGCCCGACGTGCCGCCCGCCCTCGCCGCCGTGGTGATGCAGTGTCTCGCGAAGGACGCTGCGGACCGGCCGCAGACGGCCGAGGTCCTGCTCGCGGCGCTCGATGCCGTCGGCGAGACGTCGAGCGCGTCACGGGCGAGCGGTGAGCCTGCGCGCAGGGCGGCACGTATCGCGGCGCCCGCGGCCACGCGGAGCGCGCGGAGTCGCAGCCCGATCGTTGCGGCCGCGGTCCTCGCCGTCGCGGCTGCGGGAGCCGTGGCGACGCGCGCGCACCCGCGCGAGGAGCGACCCGCGGGATCGGTCGCGACGACCGCACCACCGGCCAACCCTGCGCGACCCGCGCCGTCCAGCGCCGCGGCGGGCCGTCCGACGCTGTCGAGCGCGGATTCGGCGGCGATCGCTGCCGCGGTCGAACGCCAGTTCGAGCGTGCGGCACTGCGGCACGCGCCCCCGCCGACGGCGGCCCCGCAGCGCGCGCCGTGGCCGCTCGCCGTCGCGCCGAGCGAGTCCGCCGCGCTCGGCAGGGCCGCGCGTGCCGCGG
>DASWUT010000751.1:0-3794 GCA_036401455.1 Gemmatirosa sp.
CATCTACCTGCCGAGGAGCCAGACGCGCGCGAGGTGATTCAGCTCATCCGTGAGGCCGGTCGTAAGGGCGTCGCGATTCCGGGCGACATCCGGGACGAGGCGTTCTGCAACCAGCTCGTCGCGACCGCCGTGCGCGAGCTCGGCGGGCTCGACCTGCTCGCCAACGTCGCCGGCCGGCAGCAGCAGCGGCAGACGATCGCCGAGCTGACGACCGAAGACTTCGACGCGACGCTCAAGACCAACCTGTACGCGCTGTTCTGGATTACGAAGGCCGCGCTGCCGCACATGGGGCCCGGGTCATCGATCATCAACACGACCTCGGAGCAGGGCTTCAACCCGGATCCCAACCTGCTCGACTACGCGCCGACGAAGGCCGCGATCGCCAACTTCACGAAGGCGCTTGCCAAGCAGGTGGCGAAGAAGGGCATTCGCGTGAACGCAGTCGCGCCCGGGCCGTACTGGACGCCGCTGCAGATCTCGGGCGGGCGGGCCCCGGAGAAGATCCCGCAGTTCGGCGCGGAGACGCCGTACGGCCGACCGGGACAGCCAGCCGAGATCGCGCCGCTGTACGTCCACCTCGCGGCAGGCGAGGCGAGCTACGCCACGGGGCAGGTGATGGGCGAGTCCGCCGGGAACGGGCAGCCGTGACCCGCCGGGCGTGAGCGCGCCCACGGACACGCCAGCGATCGTTCCCGAGATCGCGCCGCTCCGCTGGGGCGTGCTCGGTGCGGCGAGTATCGCGCTGCGGCGGGTGATTCCGGCGACGCAGCGGAGCCAGCACGGTACCGTCGTCGCGCTCGCCTCGCGCGACGGCGCGAAAGCGCGTGCCGCGGCCGATGCGGCCGGGATCGCGCGCGCCCACGGCTCGTACGAGGCGTTGATCGACGATCCCGACGTCGACGCGATCTACAACCCGCTGCCCAACCATCTGCACGTCCCGTGGAGCATCCGGGCGGCAGAGGCGGGCAAGCACGTGCTCTGCGAGAAGCCGCTCGCCCTCTCCGCGCACGAAGTGCGCGAGCTGATCGCCGTGCGCGACCGCACGGGAGTGCAGATCGCGGAGGCGTTCATGGTGCGGACCCATCCGCAGTGGCACGCCGTGCGCGAGATCGTCGACAGCGGGCGCATCGGCGAGTTGCGGCTCGTCGTCGGGCATTTCAGCTACTTTCGCGCCGACCCCGACGACATCCGGAGCCGTCGCGAGTGGGGTGGTGGCGCGTTGATGGACGTCGGCTGCTATCCGATCACGATGGCGCGCTGGCTGTTCGGCGCCGAGCCGCTCGCGGCGGTCGGGATGCTCGAACGCGACCCGGCGTTCGGCGTCGACCGGCTGGCCGCGGGCATGCTGCAGTTCGAGCGCGGGCAGGCGACGTTCACGTGCGCGAGCCAGCTCGTGCGGCAGCAGTGGATGCAGATTTCCGGCACGACGGGACGCATCGAGATCGAGACGCCGTTCACACCGCAGCCCGACCAGCGGGCGCGGCTCCGCATCGATGACGGAAGCGACGCGTCCGCGGGGGGCGAGGTCATGGAGATTCCTGCCACCGACCAGTACACCCTGCAGGCCGATCGCTTCGCCGAGGCCGTGCGCGGCGTCGGCACCGTTCCGGTGCCGCTCGAGGACGCCCTGGGGAACATGGCGGTACTCGACGCGCTGTTTCGATCGACGGCGTCGGGTCGGTGGGAAGTGCCGGGCTGACATAGCGATCCCCGTCCACGGCGCATTCGTTTCTTCGCGATCGCTTCTTCATGCGCCTCCTCCTCGTCGAAGACGACCGGGTCATCGCGACCGCGCTCGCCAAGGGCCTTCGCGAGCACGCGTACGCCGTGGATGTCGCGACCGACGGAGACGCCGCGGTCTATGAGGCGGCGGTGGTGCCGTACGACGCGGTCGTCCTCGACGTCATGCTCCCCAAGCGTGACGGGTTCGCCGTCTGCCGCGAGCTGCGCCGGCGCGGGCTGACGATGCCCGTGCTCATGCTCACCGCGCGCGATGCGGTGCAGGACCGGATCACGGGGCTGGATACCGGCGCGGACGACTACCTCACGAAGCCGTTCGAGTTCGGCGAGCTGCTGGCGCGCATCCGCGCCCTGCTGCGCCGCGGCCCAGCGCTCGCGCATCCCGTGCTCTGCGTGGCGGATCTGGAACTCGACACGCGCGCCCAGCGCGCGACGCGCGCCGGCGTTCCGGTCGCGCTGACGACGAAGGAGTATGCCCTGCTCGACTTCCTGGCCCGGAACGCGGGACGCGTGGTCGGCCGCGCCGAGATCTCGGACCACGTGTGGGATGACCACTACGACCCGGCGTCGACACTCATCGAGTCGTACATCAACCGCGTGCGGCGCAAGGTCGATCTGCCGGGGATGCCGCCGCTGATCCACACGCGACGCGGCGCGGGGTATGTGCTCGAAGCGCGGCCCGACCGTGGCTCGGCGGAGTGACGCGACCGATCCGCTCGATCCGCGTCCGCCTGGCGGCGTGGCACACGCTGGCCGTCGCCGTGCTGCTCGCCCTCTTCTCGGGCGGAACGTGGCTTTTCCTGACGCGCGCGGCGCATGCGCGCGCCGATGCCGCACTCGCGGACCTGACGCGGGCCTACGTCGACGCGTGGGCGATCGAGCGCGCGGAACGGGCGTCGGGGTCCGACGCGGCGACGCCAGGCGGCGCGGGCGCGGGACCGCTGAGCGTGGGCGAGGATGCCCACGCCGCGGCCGAAGCGGTGCGTGAGTTCCGATACGCGGAGCGCCGCGTGTTGGTGTTCGACCCGGCCGGCCGACTCGTCGCGGCGTCCGACACGCTCCCGCTCACGCCGGCGCTCGCCGGGCGCGCGTTCGCGACGACGGGGCATGGACCCGTCGCGGCGCTCGTCGCCGCGGCGCGGCCAGGCGTGCTCACGCTGCGCACGATCGATGGTGGGCTCGATGACGCGGCGGTTCGTGCGTCGGCGACGCGCGTCGTGCTCGCCGGGGCGCCGTTCACCGTCGTCGCGCTTCGCTCCTCGCGGGCGGAGGACGAGGCAACGGCCGCGTTCACCGAGGCGCTCGTCGTCGCGGTCCCGCTCGCGCTCGCGCTCGCCGCGCTCGTCGGGTACGCGCTCACGCGAGCGAGCCTCGCGCCGGTGGTGGTGATGGCACAGACCGCGACACGGATCGGGAGCGGGACGCTGCATGAGCGGCTGCCGGTGCTCACCCCGGACGACGAACTCGGAGCGCTGGCGACGGTGTTCAACGACCTGCTCGCCCGTGTCGAGGCCGCGTTCGCGCAGCAGGTGCGCGCGGCGAGCCAGCAGCGGCAGTTCATGGCCGATGCATCGCACGAGTTGCGGACGCCCGTTACCGCCCTCACCGCCGTCGCGGAGGTCGCGCTCGCGCGCGCGGACCGCAGCGGTGCGGAGTGGCGCGGCGCGCTCAACCTGGTGCGCGACGAGGGGCGACGGCTCGGTCGGATCGTCGAGGACCTGTTTCTGCTCGCGCGGGCCGATGCGGGCCAGTTTCCCGTGCGACGCGAGCCCGTATACCTGGAAGAGATCCTGCACGCGAGCGCCCGCGCGGCGCGCGCGATCGCGATCGCACGCGGCGTCACGCTCGACGTGCCGCCGGCTGCCGAGGCGCCGTTCGTCGGCGATCCGCACCTGCTCGGCCGCCTGGTGCTGAACCTCCTCGACAACGCGGTCAAGTATACGCCGGCGGGCGGGCGCGTGCGCGCCACCCTAGGCACGGTGCCGCGCGGCGCCGTGGATCGGGGGGCGTACGTGCTGGCGGTCGAGGACACGGGTTGCGGGATCGCGCCCGAG
>DASWUT010000752.1:0-4633 GCA_036401455.1 Gemmatirosa sp.
CGATCCGGATGCCGTACGTCCCCGGCTTTCTCTCGTTCCGCGAGCTGCCCGCACTCGCCGCCGCGTACGCGATTCTGCGCGCGCGCGGCGTGCGCCCGGACGTGCTCGTCTTCGATGGGCAGGGCTACGCGCACCCGCGGCGGTTCGGGATCGCCTGCCACGGCGGGCTCGTATTCGACACGCCGTCGATCGGCTGTGCGAAGTCGATCCTCGTCGGCACGCACGGGCCGTTAGGCGAGGAGCGCGGCGCCCGCGCGCCGCTCGTGCACCGGCGCGAGGCGGTCGGCGACGCGGTGCGGCTGCGGGCGAAGGTGCAGCCCGTGTACATCTCGCCCGGGTACCTGATGGATCGCGATACCGCGGTGTCGGTCGTGGAGCGCGTGAGCGCGGGCTTCCGCGAGCCCGAGACGACGCGTCGCGCGCACCGGCTCGTGAACGCCGTCCGCCGTGGCGAGCGAGCGCCGGATGCCGGCTGACCGCGTTCCGCTCGACAGGAACGGATTGCAGGCAGCGGGCTGACACGGCGCCTGCGCCGTGTATGCTACGCGGAGCCGCTCTCGCCCGCCCACACTCGCATCGATGCCGCTCTTCTCTTCCGCCCGATCGATTGTTGCCGCGCTCGTCCTCGGCGTCGTGGCGAACGCGCCCGGCGTCGTCGCGCCGGCCCCCGCCGCCGCGCAGCGATCGCCCGACGTACCGATCGCACCGCGCCCCGGCGTCGGCCCGTTGCATACGTCCAACCGGCCGTACGTGATCGCGTACACGGTGGGGATGCCCGACCCTGCCACGCACCTGTTCGAGATCGGTGTCGAGGTCCGCGGCGCGCTTCCCGACACGCTGCGCCTCGTGTTGCCGGTGTGGTCGCCCGGCCGCTACGCGCGCGTCGATTTCGCCCGCAACGTGCAGGGCTTCGCCGCTGACGACGGGAACGGACGCGCGCTGCGTTGGACCAAGCTCGGCGGGTCGACGTGGGGTGTGATGACCGACGGAGCCGCGGGCCGGCGCGCCGCGCGCGTGCGATACCGCGTGTACGCCGACAATCTGTCAGGCACGTACAGCGTGCTCGATACCGCGCACGCGAACTGGAACGGCGCGGGCCTGTTCGTCTACCCCGAGGGGCACAAGCCCGACCCGGTCACCCTCGCGATCCGACCGCCGACGGAGTGGCGCGTGCTCAACGGCCCACAGGGGAACCCGCAGCGCGAGGTCGCGAGCACCGACGGAACCGTCGCATTCCGCTTCCCGAACTACGACGAGATGATCGACGCGCCGACCGAGGTCGCGCCGGCGGCGCACGTGAGCGTCGACAGCTTCACCGTCGACGGCCGGCGGTACCGCGTCGTGCTGCACCACAACGGGCCGCTCGACGCCGGGGTGCGGCGGCACTTCGTCGACGGCGCACGCGCGATCGTCGCGCGCGAAAATCGGGTGATCGCTCCGCCGCCGCTCACCCAGTACACGTTTCTCGCGCACGCCGGCTACGGCGGCGGCGATGGAATGGAGCACCTCACGTCGACCGAGATCATCACGCCACGCCCGCTGACCGACACGGCGGCCGCGGACCGGTTTCTCGGGACGGTCGCCCACGAGTACTTCCACACGTGGAACGTGAAGCGCGTGCGACCGGCCGCGTTAGGCCCGTTCGACTACACGGAGGCGCAGTACGAGCCGTCGCTGTGGGTCGCCGAGGGGTGGACGCAGTACTACGGCGACATCACGCCGGCGCGTGTCGGGATCGAAACGCATGCGGCCTACTACGCGGCGCTCGCGCGCACGCTGCAGACTCTGAGCACGTCGCCGGCGCGGCTCGAGCGGTCGCCCCGCGCGGCATCGTTCGACGCGCCGTTCTTCGACGGTGGGCGTGCGCCGATGGACGTGAACGCCGGGGCGACGTTCGTCACGTACTACTACGCGGGTGAGGCGCGGGCCCTCGCGCTCGACCTGATGATCCGGGGGCGGTCCGCCGGCGCGCGGTCACTCGACGACGTGCTCCGCGCGCTCAAGCACAGGAGCTGGGACGCGCCGCGCGCGAGCTACTACCTGGAGGGGCGCGGCTACACCGAGACCGACGTCGAGCGGGCCGCGAGCGACGTCGCCGGGACCGACCTGCATGGCTGGTTCGAACGGTACGTGGGAGGAACGGAGGACCTCGCGTGGGGCGATTTGCTGCACACCGTGGGGCTTACGCTGGCGACGGACGGCGACGCGTGGACGATCGGGGAGGACCCGGCCGCGACCGCGCAGCAGGTCGGACTGCGCGACGCATGGCTGCGGTAGTGCGGCGTCTGCCGGCCGCCGGCAACGCCTAACGCGCCCGCACCGTCCCGAGTCCGCCGTCGACCCCGATCACCTGGCCCGTCATCCACGACGCGGCCGGGGAGAGCAGGTAGGCGATCATCCCTGCCACGTCCTCGGGCTCGCCGAGGCGACCGAGCGCGTGCATCACGAGCGACGCCTGCTCGCCGGCGGGCGTGGCCGTGATCCGCGCGGTGAGTGGCGTACGGACGAGGCCGGGGGCGACACAGTTCACGCGCAGGCGCCGCGGGGCGTAGCTCGCGGCGGCGGCGCGCGCGAGTCCGATCACGCCACCCTTCGCGGCGGCGATCGCCTCGTGGTTCGCGAGTCCGGTCTGCGCTGCGGCGCTGGCGACGAGCACCACGGCCGCCCCGTCCGGCTGCGCCGCGAGGGTGCGGCCGGCCGCGCGGACCGTCGCGAACGCCGTCGTCAGCGAGGCGGCGATCGTCGCCTCGAACTCGGGCTGCGACGTGAGATGCGCCGGCTTGAGGAGGAGCGAGCCGGCGCAGTTGACGAGGCCAGTGATGGGACCGTGCGCGCGCGCGGCGTCGGCGACGAACGCGTCGACCGCATCGAAACGCGTCGCGTCGAGGGCGACGGTGCCGACGGCGGCCGTGCCTAACGACGTCGCGAGCGCGTCGAGGCGACCCACGTCGCGGCCGGCGAGGACGAGGCGCGCGCCGTCGGAGGCGAGCTGGCGCGCGAGTGCGGCGCCGATGCCGCCGGCGGCGCCGATGATGAGGTGAAGCGAGTTGGCCGTGATCGTCATGCCGGGGGAACGCCCGGCGGCGGCGCGGGTTCCCGCGGCCGCCCACCGCGTCAGCCGCCGGCTGCGTTCTTGGTCGTGAGCACGATGACTCCCGCGCGCCCAGCGTCGCCGTAGCGTGCGATCGCGAGCGCACCTTTCAGTACGTCGATCGACTGGATCGCGTCTGGAGAGATCACGCTTTGGGCGAACTTCATTCCGCGGCCGACCACTCGGCCATTGACCACGATCAGCGTCGAGTCGGGTACGGACTTCCCTTCACCCGACACGGTTGCGGCGCGCGCGGCGATCGTCACCGAGCCGCGCGCGGCGGCAACGTCGGACCGGTTCGCATGGATCCAGCTCACGCTCGCCGAGTCAGGTGCCAGTGCGCCGGGTGCGAAGTCTCGCAGCTGTACCGTCGCGCGAACGCCCGGCCGCAGGACGAACCGCCGCGTCGTCGCCCCTCCCCGCACACCGGCGGCGGCGTCGATGACGCGCCCGGCACTGTCGATAACGACGAGAGTACGGGTGCGGCCGAGCGGCGCCTGCATGTCGGCTAGCGTACGCGGATCGACCGCGCGGCGTACGTCGGCGAGTGTGAGTTCACGGGTGACGGGTGACGCCGAGCCCGGTGCGACACTCGACACCGGCAGGCGCGTCACGGCGCCCGGCCCGGTCGGGCGAGGCATCTCACAGGCGACGACGGCGGAAGCGGTCGTGCCTAACGTCAGCAAGGCGAGCCGTGCGCGGGCGGCCGAGGGACGGGGGGCAGTCATCTGGCGGATCCTCCGTTCGAGCGTGGTGTGGTGTGACTCAGCGAGAGCGGGCGCGAGTCGCACCCGCGTGGAGGCCGACGCCGCGTGGCGCGCAGCGACGGCGAGGAGGAGCGAGCCGTACGAGGCCACAGGCGCGGGTGCGACCGAACCGCCACGAACGCCGGCGCGCGCGAGAACGCGCCGGTCGCAATCCAGTTCCACCGCGACTCGCAATCGGGCCAGCGTCCACCAGCCGACTGGATTCCAGGGAACGAGCGCGACGAGTACGGCCGCCGCGGTCAGGAGTCGAGGGTCGCCCGCGCGCACGTGCTCGGCCTCATGCTCGAATATCAACCGGCGCGCCGGACCGTCGAGCTGCTCGCCCGCCCAGCGTGGGAGAACGACCGTGGCACGCCATCCGCCGAGCACGGCGGGCCCGAGCGACGACGTGACGAGCACGCGCGCGCGACCGGTGGTCGTGAGTCGCGCGCCGGGCGCGGCCGCCTCGGCCGCGGTCGCGTGCGACGTCGCGACGGCTCGCAAGGCCAGCCGCACGAGGGCGCATGCGGCGAGCACGCCCCACGCGAGCCCGAGCGTACGATCGAAGCCAACCGCTGCAGTCGACGGCTCCGCGGCCACACGCGGTGCGACGTGGAGTGTGGCGACTGGCGCGACGGTGCCGGTCCTTTCGAGCAGTGCGGCGAGCGCCTCCCACAGCGAGCCGCCAGCCGATGGAAGGCGGCGCACCCCGTCCGGACGCCACGGCGAGACGGCGGGCAAGGCTGCCCCGGCCACCAGCGCGGTGATCCACGGCCAGCGCGCGGCCGCGCGCGCG
>DASWUT010000753.1:0-7533 GCA_036401455.1 Gemmatirosa sp.
CCGCCGCGAGCTTCCGCTCGAATCGTTCGAGGATGTCTCGCTTCCCGACGACCTCTCCCTGGTACCGCCTGAGCTTCTCGTCGTACCCCTTCCAGTGCACGGGCGCGAGTTCGCCCCCGTCGGAGAGGACGTCGGGCCCGAGGTAGAGTTCGATGCTGCCGGCCAAGCCGTTCACGTCCATCTCGGCCCGCCCGCCGGGGCCGACGGTCGGGTACTGCCGCGCGAGCCGGAGTGGCGGGTACTGGAGCGCGACGATGTTGGGCGGCATGCGGATCGGCGTCAGTGTGCCGAGCGCCGCCGCCCCGGCGGTGTCGTTATCGAACAGGGCGACGACCCGGTTCAGGATGCCCGCGCCGACGAACGCCTTCACCATGCCGGCGAGAGCGCCCGCGCCGCCGGCGACTCGGGCGCCGCCGAAGTCCATGAACGTGTAGTAGTTGGCCAGGTGCGGGTAGAGCACCCGGAGCGACCGCTCGAGGATCCACTGGTCGGTCGCGCCCTCCGTGAGCACCACGACGCGTCGCGTGGTCTCGAAGTCCGCAGTGATGAGCGCGTCGGCGTGGCCGATCAGGTCGTCCGTCGAATCGGAGTAGCCGCCGCGCACCAGCTCGGTCAGGTCGTAGACGAGGTCGTCCTCCGGCGACACCTCGACGGCCAGCCGGATCACGTGCCGCACGTCCGCGCTCGGGAACCCGTACCAGCCGTCGAGGTGGCCTCCGAGCATGTAGCGCAGCAGCGGGGAGAACGGAGCGAGCTGTGGGTCCCTGCGGGACGTCGGCGCGAGTCCGCGGTCGCGGATCTCGCGTAAGCCCGCCATCCACTGCTCGACCGAGAGGCCGGCGAGTACGGCCGCATCCTCTACGAACTCTGACACGGGCGCCAACATGACGGTCGACGTGAACACCGCATGGGCTTGCTGCTCTGCTTGCACGGCAACCTCGAAGGCGCGCCGCGTGGCTTGCAGGGTGAACCCCATGAGCTCCAACCGATTGCGGACGGCGCTCGCCGGCGCGACGTACTCGACGACCTCGTACGGCTCCTCGTGCGCGTCGCCGGGTCCGGACGGCTCGCGATACGCGCGCTCTTCTCCCGTTGGGTGCGGCTCTGACACGTACACCCGCTTGTCGGATGCGCGGAAGAGCAGCATGACTAACGGGTTGATCTCCCGCTTGTCGCCCCCAACGTACAGTGGCCCGAGGTGCAGCTCGGCGTAACTCCCGATGGCTCCCTCCTTGAAGTGTCGCATCGCATGACACGCCTGCCTGCTGCTCGAAGGGGCAAATTCAGTACGCGGGTGGTGAGCGCACCGCGACCATACAACGGTCGGCATTGGGGCACAACCGGATTGTTCTGCTCGCGACCCCGGGACGTGCGACGGTAAAAGCGGGTGAATGGTTCGGCGCTGTCGTACGCATCGGCGTACACCAGGAAGTCTCCGGTAGCCCAATGCCGTCGCCAAGTTGCAGAACCCGTCCGCGAGCCCCGGCGTGCGACGATGATTGTGAGACCGGATTCGGCGACACGAGTATCGCGGGGGGTCGCGCATGCAACGCCTTCAAGGCAAATGGCCTCAATGACGACCCTGCTGCTCCGGCGTGAACGTTCCGTGTAGTCCACTCATTCCGCTGCTCGACCAAGGCTGACATCACGACAAACCATCGTCGGTGCGGGCCGCCGCGTCAGTGACCACGCGCCAGGAACCACGTCGCTCCATCCGCGGGAACACCGCGACGGCGGCACACGTAGTCGTAGAGTCCTCGAGCCTCGCCCAAGACGGCTTTGATGTCTGAGAGTGACGGCCCGCCGTCGCAGAGTCGTCGCCGCACTAGAAGCATCGCCGACGCCCGCCCTATCGTCTCGAGGTAACGCTTCTCCTCCGCTGTAAGGGCGAAGTCGGTCGTGCGAACGGGATATGGATCGATGACGGCCACCGACTCCGGTCGCTGATCCACCTGTTCGGCCTCGTCGCCGTCCGTCCAGATATCGATAAGCTCCGCCGGTAGCCATCGGCGGCGGTTACGGTGCGTGTCGGTCGAGAGATAAAGCCCTATCAACGGCTTCCGCGGATTGTCTTCGAGGAAGCGCCGCAACGGGAAGTTGTTCCGCATGCCTCCGTCGTACGCGCGAACCCCGCCGACGCGTGGCGGCACGAACAGGAACGGGATCGACATGCTACACCTGGTCGCGAATGCGGCGCTCTCGTCCGAACGCACGCCGGCACTGTCAAAAATGACCGTGCCGCGCCCGCTGCTCGCGCTGTAGATGATGGCGCGCTGCGGCGCGAGGTCAGCCATACTGATTTCGCCCTCCCTCTGAATCCGCGCCCGGAGTAAGTCATCCACCCAATCCTGGAATACATCTCCCGGGTGGCAGCCGCCATGCAGCACCAGACGTACAGCCTGTCGCCCGAGACTCCCGCCGTCCAAGAAATCCTGAAAGTCTTTAACGGACAGCAGCTGCGCGACTTCGTCGCCTGAGTATCTGGCGGCGAAGAGCACCGCCGCGATCGCACCCGCTGACGTCCCGACGAAGGTGTCGAAGCGGTAGTGCTCGCTCAACAGCTGGAACGCCGCCGCGTGCGCCAGTCCTTTCACACCGCCCCCTTTCATCACAAGAGCGAGGGGAAATCGGCCGGACACGACGTCCGACATCGCCGTTAGAGCGTCGTTGACCTCGACGGTGATCTCGTCACGCATGCGATCGCGGCATGATTCGCAGATCGATGCTCGGCGCAGGGACTCGCGGATCGCGGGCCGTCGATCCTTGTTGTCGAAGAAACAGCCGGCCGGCGGAGATCCGCGTGGGTGGAGGCTGATGCCGGGCGGTAGAAAGCTGAGCGCGTATCGGGTCAGGAAGTACGCGGCATAGCGCACCGGGTCCGTGACGTATGCGTTCTGTCCATACAGCGTGAAGACCGCCAGCTCTTTTCCCTCATCGAGCGCGCCGAATGCGTTCCGTGCGCCGACTTCGTCGATCGCGAGCCGGCCGTCTACCGCGCATATGACATAACGTCGGCCGGCGCGGGCGCGTTCGCGGAACTCGCGCATACGAGCGAACACCTCCCGCGCCTCGTAGCTGGAATGATGCCAGAGGTGGATGCCACGCCGGAACTCCTCGGGTGGCCCTGAGAACTGGAAGACGTTCTGGACTTCATTCAATTGCTCCACCGCTGCGGTGATCGCGGGCTCGATCGCCGGCGACACCGAAAGCACAGAGACCGAAAACGGCATCGCCGCGTCGCCCGTCGCTCAGTCGAACACAATTAAGTGCGGATCGACCTCTATGAAGGTACGCCCGGAATCAGCGCGGTCGATCACGAGATCGTATTTGTAATCACCCGGCACTTCGGCCGGCCCCGCTTCGACGGCGGCAAGCGTTCCGCCGCGCACGCGCGTCCGAAACTGCCTCCCGTCGCGGCGGTCGAAGAACGGGCTGGCCTCGCGGAACACAACGCGAACGTCAAGCTCCTCCGGTGGCGCCTGCCGCAAATCGAACACCCACTGTACGCGGGTTCCGCGCTTGACCTGCGCCGGATCCGGTGCGGCGCGGAGTCCAGTGCTCGGGCCGTATTCAACATGAACGGTCTCCAGCTTCGGCTCGGGCTGCGGCATCGGCATTGGCGCTGCTGTCACACGACGCTCCCAGTGAGAGATGGCCCCGGATAGTCGGATGGCGACGCATGGGCAGGGGTCGGCCGTGCAGCGAACATACGCGCGATCCTCGCCTTTGCCAGTTCGCGGCCATGTCGGTTCCCTGCCAGGCTCTGGTGCCGCTCGCCCGCGGCGCTACATGCGACGGCTTGCCCGGTTTCAACTCCGCGGCCCAGTGCCTCCAATCTTGGTGGAGAGGCTTCGTCGCCCCCCGGCAACACGATCGTGCGACAGCCTCGCGAACAGATACTCAGGGACTGAGCCGCGTCGTCTGTACGGGCGGCGGAGCGGCATGAGTGCCTCGCACGAGACGTCCGGAAATCGCTCGTGTTCTGACACTCCACTGCGGCTTGCCTAACGGTGTAGCGCCTCGGTGCAGGCGAGTTCCGCGACCGCAGCGGCCGCGCTCAAGGTTTCACAACTCGTCCTCGGGCCGAATCCGCGTACTCAATTGAGATACGCCAACGCGCGTCACACAAAGGACCGGCTCCGGTGCGGACGCAGTTTGGATGTTCGCAGCGTCGGGCGCCCCACGACACCGGGCAGCCCTCGTGTGCGGGCTGCCCGGTGCCGTACGACGTCGAATACTCGCGTCTCCCAGCTAGCTGCAGCAGCTACCGCTACACCCGCCGCACTTCGCGCAGCAGGGGCCCGCGTCGCAGCCGCACGTACAGGCACATTTCGGATCGTCGCAGCAGCACGCCGCGTCGGACGAACGATTCATGGTGACTCCTTGGAATGCGATGAAGTGGCACGGTCCTACGCGGGTTTATTTACGCAGCGTAAAGGATACGGCACGGCTTCTGCGCTCGCCAGTGCGCGCAGCTCACAAGACTTCCATCCTTCTGACTCCACTCATGCCGACGTCACCGCGCTCGCTCACTTTCACCCTCACGCTCGTCGTCTGCGCGTCGGTCGCGCCGGCGCTCCAGGCGCAGATGCCCGCCGCGGCCGGCATGCCCGGCATGGGGCAGCACCCTGGGCATCCAGTGGCCGCCGCGGCCTCGCGTGACTCCACGCGGGCGTTCCTGCGCATGATGGTCGACCACCACCAGGGACTGATCGTGATGGGCGATTCCGCGAGCGCGCGGGCGACGCGCGCCGCGACGAAGGCCGACGCCCACAAACTCCGGGACGAGCAGGCGACCGAGCAGCGCCGGATGGAGACGATGCTCCACCGCACCTACGGGGTCGATTCGGTGCAACCCACCGTGATCCCGAGCAATCAGGCGATGCTCGACACCCTCGGCCACGCGTCGGGGGCCGAGTACGACCGCATGTTCTACCGCTTCGTGATCGCGCATCACCGCGAGGCACTCGCGATGATCGACCAGGCCCTCCCACACCTCACGCCAGAGGTGCGAGGCATGGCCGCCGGCATGCGGGCGAAGCAGCAGCGTGAGATCGCGCAACTCGAGCGAAAGATGCGGGCGGCCTAACCTCCCGTCGACGCGCGGATGCCCTTTGGCCTCTCACGCCCCGACAGGCCGCGCCGTACGGGCCGGGAGCGATTCCCGGCCCGACGTTCTGCTACCATCCCATCGCGCTGATTCGTCATGCTCGACGGCGCCCTGATCGTCTGGTTCGCGCTGACCGCGCTCGCTGTGCTCTACGTCGCATGGGACGCGTTCACGCGCACGCCCGAGATGCCCGTGATAAAGTGGGGCTGGGTGCTCGTCACGCTCTACACGGGCCCGGTCGGCGGCGCGCTGTATGTGCTCGCCTGCCAGGAGCCCCGGCCGGGCACGCACGAGGCGTTCGTGCGCCCGCTCTGGAAGCAGGGGCTCGGCTCGACGATCCACTGCGTCGCCGGCGACGCGACGGGGATCATCTTTGCCGCGCTCGTGACGTCGGCGCTCGGCTTCCGAATGTGGCAGGACCTGATCGCCGAGTACCTGTTCGGATTTGCGGTCGGCCTGCTCGTCTTCCAGGCGCTCTTCATGCGCGACATGCTCGGCGGCTCGTACGGGGGCGCGCTTCGTAAGTCGTTCGTCCCCGAGTGGCTGTCGATGAACGGCGTGATGGCCGGGATGATCCCCGTTATGGTCGTGCTGATGAGCCGGGACCTGCGCGCGATGCAGCCCAGTTCGCTCCGGTTCTGGGGCGCAATGTCGCTCGCCATCGTCGTCGTCGGCGTGATCGCCTACCCCGTCAACGTCTGGCTCGTGGCCGCGGGACTCAAGCACGGCATGGGCACCGTCCGCGCGCTCGGGGCCGGCGGGCACGACGTCGCCGCCGAGCACCTGGGCGACCATGCCGCGCCCGGGGCGGCCAACACGTCGCCAACGGCGGGACACCACGGCGCGATGTCCCACCGCGGGATGTCGCACGGCGGGATGTCGCACGAGCGGTCAGAGACGGCACCCCATGATACGTCCGGCACGCACCCCACCGCGGAGAGTGCCGCCGAGGGGACGACCCGGGCACAGATCGCGGCTGTCGCGGTGCTGACGCTCGTCGCGTTAGGCGCGGGCGTACTGATTGCGGACGTCGCCGGTGACCTCCGGATGGGCGGCCGCGCGCCCGAGCACGCGTGGCGGGGGTTGGACACGTCTCGTGACGGTTACGCCGGCTCGACGACGAGCCGGCCGCGCAGCATGCGCATGCCGCAGGTAAACGCGAACTCGCCGGCTCGGTCGGGCGTGAACTCGACCGCCGTTGTCTGGAAGGCCGGCAGCGCACGCGAGATGCCGAAGTCGCCGAACACCACGGTATCGCTGCAACTCGCCGTCTCGTCGCGGTAGAAGTCGAGGCGCACCGGGCGCCCCTGCCGCACGACGATTACGTCGGGCGAGTAGCCGCCCTTCACGGTCACCTTCACCTCCTGCACGCCGCCGGCGACCGGCTCGGCGCGCACCGCCTCGCGCTCGCCGAAGAAGTACCAGAGCACGAGCGCGATCAGCACCACGCCGCCGACCAGCACGCCCCACGCCGTCGTATCGAGTGCGGGCATGGTCAGACCCTCCCCGCAGCCACTGGCGATGTCACCGCCGGCGGCCGGAACCGCCGCAAACGCAGGCTGTTCGCGACCACGCTTACGCTCGAGATGCTCATCGCCGCGCTCGCGAGCACGGGAGATAGCAGCCATCCCGTGAAGGGGTACAGCAGCCCCGCCGCGATCGGGATTCCGATCGTGTTGTAGGCGAACGCCCAGAACAGGTTCTGCTTCACCGTCCGGATGGTTGCCCTGGACAGCGCGATCGCGGTCACCACGCCGCGGAGATCGCCGCGGATCAGGGTCACGTCGCTCGCCTCGATTGCGACGTCGGTGCCGGTCCCGATCGCGATGCCGACGTCGGCCTGCGCGAGCGCCGGCGCGTCGTTGATGCCATCGCCGACCATCCCGACCCGCTTCCCCTCCGCCTGTTGCAACCGCTTCACCTCCGCCGCCTTCTCGGCCGGCAGCACCTCCGCCAGCACGCGGACGATCCCGACCTCGCGCGCGACCGCCTCCGCGGTGCGACGGTTGTCCCCGGTCATCATCACGACGTCGAGCCCCAACCGCTTGAGCGCGGCCACGGCCTCGCGCGCCTCGGGCTTCACGCGGTCCGCGACGGCGACGAGCCCAGCCATCCGCCCGTCGACCGCGGCGAACATCGGTGTCTTACCGGCGCCGGCGAGTCGCTCGGCCGCCGCCTCGTCGAGCCCCGTGACGCCCCGGTCGCGCATGAGGCGCGCGTTGCCGAGCATCAGCGCACGGCCGTCGACCGTGGCCTCGATGCCGTGACCCGCGACGGCCCGGAACGCGGTCGCGTCGGCCAGCGCGAGCCCCCGCGCCTCGGCGCCACGCACGATGGCTTCGCCTAACGGGTGCTCGCTCCCGCGCTCCGCGCTCGCGACGAGCCGGAGCAGGGCGTCTGCGGACCAGTCGCCCAATGGCAGC
>DASWUT010000754.1:0-4337 GCA_036401455.1 Gemmatirosa sp.
GTCGACTGCGAGCGGGGAATTGACGCCGTGACCCGGCCGCCAGAACCGCGTCACGCCGTCGCCGCTCGCGGTCACGATCTCGTTGTGGCCCGACGGATCGAAC
This sequence comes from Gemmatirosa sp., assembly GCA_036401455.1. Classification (GTDB taxonomy): domain Bacteria; phylum Gemmatimonadota; class Gemmatimonadetes; order Gemmatimonadales; family Gemmatimonadaceae; genus BPUI01. Next base: position 104 of record DASWUT010000754.1, read on the forward strand.
GTCGCCGCCGACACGTGCATCGAGTCGCCCGAGGCGTACCGGTGGCGAAGCCGGACGGCATCGTGCGGCCCCGGGCCCCAGACGATCACCCACCCGCCGTCGCCGGCCGAGACGAGGCGGCGCCCGTCGGGGCTGAACTCGACGTCGATCGCGTCCTTCGCGTGGCGACCCACGATGCGTCCGTCTCCCGCGGCGTCGTGGGCGAGCAGTCGCACGACGCCGTCCTGCTCCGCAACGGCGACCGAATCACCGTCGGGGCTCACCGCGGCCGCGTTGATGGCGCGCCCCGAATCGAGCACCGCGGCCGGGAACGGGTGCGCGGCCAAGGCGAGCGCGGTCTGGAGGAAGCCGGGCTGTTCGGGCGCGTCGGCGAGCGTCGCGAGAACGAGCGCGGCGTCGAGCGGATCGCCCTGGGCCGCCGCCGCGTTGATCGCGATCCGGTCGCGGTCGGACGACCCGTGTTCACGCGCGACCTGCAGTGACACGCCGAGCCGGACGACCACCGCCGTCAACGCCACACCCGCCGCGATCGCGCCGCGCCGGATCCAGCGGTCGGCCGTCCGCGCGCGCGCGCTCCGCGCGACGAGGGCGACCTCGTCCGGCGTCAGCGCGCGCATCCCCGACACGCCCGCCTCGACCATCCGCAGGTCGGCCCGGTCCAGCAGTTCGCGCGCGTCCGCCGGCGACCCGGACAGTCGACTCTCGAGGATGCGCCGCGCGCGCTGCCCGGGGCGATCCGATTCGGCGAACCGCCTTCGTACGAGTGGCGCGAGCGTGTCGTGCGACAGCGCGCGCGCCGACCGGCCGGCCACCGCCGCCCGCACCTCGGCCGTCGTGTCCGCGGAAGCCGGCGCGGTCGCGTCCGCCGCATCGGCGGCGGCGAGGACCGTCACCAGCAGCGACAGCGCCTCGCATCGGTCGGCGAGCGCGGCCAGCCGCGGGTAGTGCCCGTACGCGGCGACCACGTCCCGCCACGGGCGGAGCTGCGCGGTGACGAGCGCGGTCGTATGGAACGCGAGCAGGTCGAGCACGAACCCGGAGTCGACCGCGTCGGCGAAGTCGGCGCGCAGCGCGGCGATCTGCTCGTCGACGAACGCGCCGAGCGCGAGGCCCTGCGTGCGCACCTGGTGATACAGGCCCGCGTCGATGCGTACCGTCGGCGGGCCGCCGCGCCCCGCCTCTGCCCACAGCTTCGCCATCAGCACCTGGAGCGTCGGCGCGACCGGCGACGTGAGATCGGCCAGCAGGTCGGCCGCGATCTCGCGCCCGAGGTCGTCGGGCGCGACGAGCGTCAGGTGATAGTGCGCGCAGAGCGTCGCGTCGCACGCCACGCCCGTCACGGCCTGCGTCACGCCGCGCGCGTCCATCCGCTCGAGGAACACCTTGTCGTACGGCAGCCCGCGCTCGCGCAGGCGCGCCTCCACCTCGGCCAGCCAGTCCTTGCGGAATGCGAGAACGAGCCGCCCTGGTGGACGCGCGCCCGGATCGTGAAAGAGCGCGTCCAGCGCATCGAGGAACGCCGCGACCTCGTCGTGGACGTGCGGCCCCGAGCCGTCCGCCGGAGCACGCGTGTAGACCTCCTCGATCTGGTCGAGCACGACGACGAGCGGGCGCGCGGCCGGCGGCGTCGCCCCCTGCACCGGCGCACCCGGCGTTCCCTCGCCAGTGGTGATCGCGCGCCACGCGGCGCCGGGCGACGTCGCCGCGTCCGTGATGCCTAACGCGACGCGCAGTGTGCCGGCGAGGCCGAGCGTCGCGTCGCGACGGGCGTAGCGCACCGCGGTGCCCGACGCCGCGAGCCGCGGCAGCAGCCCCGCATCGAGCAACGATGACTTCCCAGCACCCGACTGGCCGTACAACAGCAGGATCGGCGCGCCCGCGGGGTTGCGGATCTGGTCGTAGAGCGCGCGGATCTCCGTGCCGCGCCCGAAGAAGATGCGCGCCTCCGCCGCGGTGAACGGCAGCAGCCCGCGAAATGGCTCCGGCGGCAGATCTCCCGGCGGGAGCGCCGGCAGCCCGAACAGCGGGTCGCCGATCGCGTCGCCCAAGCTCCAGTCGGCGCGCGCGGCGGCGCCGTCGGGCACGTGCAGCGCCCACGGCCACTCGTCGGGCACCGCGCGGGGCGCGTCGTCGATCGCGCCGACGTCGCGGTACGCCGCGCGTGCCTGATCGCCGAGCGCGGCGCGTGCGGCCGCGGCTGCCTGGTCGAAGGCGCGCCGCAGGCTCGCCCCCGCGGCGAGCGCGGCGTAGAAGTCGGTCGCGAATCGCGTCGCCTGCGCGTCGTCGATCGACTGCGCGGTCGCGACGACCGCCTGCACGCCCGCGTCGAGCAGGTGCTTCACCTGCCCCTGCGTCGAGCAGCCGTTGAGGAAGACGAGCGGGATCGCCTGCTGGCCGAGCAGCGCGGCGATCCCGTGCGCGTAGGCGGGCGCGTGCGCGCCGGTCGGCGACTCGAGCGCGAGCTCGTCGGTGCCGGCGTGGCCGCCGTAGTGAAAGACGGCGATGCGTCCCTGGCAGTCGGTGAGCACGCGCAGCACGTCGTCGAGCGTGACGTCGGTGCGCTCGACGAGATCCCACGGCGCGTCGTCGCCGGTCCCCGTCGCACCGCCGCCAGCGCGCAGCGCGCCGCGGATTCCGTTCAGTTCGAGCGGCAGATTGCGGAGCAACGCGTGCCCCTCGAGCCGCGCGTTGGCGAAGGCGAGAAAGATGACCGGCTTGAGCACGAGCCGCCGTCAGTCCGCCCGCAGCCAGCCGAGCAGCTGGGACTGCGCCGCAGCGCTGCCGAAGAACTCCGTGTGCGCGCAGCTCTCCGCCCCGCCGAACACGCGCCGGTCCTCGATCGGGAAGAAGCCCGAGCCGTTGGCGTCCCACACCCCCGCCGTCGGCACGACGAGGTCGTTAGGCCCGGAGAAGATGCCGTCCATCAACCGGTGCGCGAGCAGCGCCTTGAGCCCCGCCGCGCGCGGCGCGTAGTCCGAGGTGAGCGCGAAGTACCGCGCCGCCCCGTCGCGCGCGCCCGCGTTGAGCCCCTTCGCGAACGGTCCACCGGGACACATCGACTGCAGCCCCGGCAGCCCCTTCGCCGCCCCGACCGCGAGCTGCTTCGCCACCGTGACGACACCCTCCAGCACCTCCTTCGCCGTCGGCTCCGGAATCAGGTTGAGCAGCGTCGCGTACGTGTCGATCAGCGCGCCCATGTGGTCGGTATCGGCGAGCGTCGTACCAGCGTTAGGCGCGCCGACGAACACCACCTTCTCGACCCGTACCGAGCGCCCGCCCATCGTCAGCGTGCCCTGCCGCTCGGCGAGGATCCGGCTCACCAGTCCGCCGCGCGAGTGGCAGACGATGTCGAGGTCGAGCGCGGTTCCGTCGGGGATCTGCGCGATGAGCCAGCGCACGTTGTCCTCCGGGTCCTCGGACAGCGTGTAGTGGTCGAAGGCGAACACGCGCCCCCCATACTGCGTGGCCAGCGCACCCATCACCGCCGCCGGCAGCCCGCCGAACGCCGAGTGTGCGCGGCTGAACGTGCCGTGCACGAAGAGGAGCGCGCGCCCCGCCGCGAGGCGCTGCCAGCCATCGCCGTCGATCGACGTCGCGGTGTCGGCCGTGTAGTCGGCCGGGCCGAACGGGCGCACGTGGTAGGGCCGGTGCTTCGCCTCCCACGCGGCCGCGTACCGCTCGCTCACCGCACCGATCAGCGGATCGACGAGCGGAAAGACGACCTCCTTCAGCACGAACTTCACGACGCCCGGCAGCACGAGCCCGCGCGCGGCGGCCGTGCCATCGCCTGGTGCCAGGCCGTTCGCCGCTGCACCGTCATCGGGCGCGACCGCGACCGGCACCGTCACGCGAAACGTGCGCGTCCCCGGCGTGCCCGCGGGCGCGCCAGGCGCGAGGGCCCAGCGCGTCCCGGCCGCCGCGCCGTCGGTCCCGGCTCCGTCGACGTCGGTCGCAAAGTGGAACGAGACGACCCCGAGCGCGTCGGTGTTCACGAGCAGCTGCCCGAACCCCGGCCCGGGGTCGGCAACGGTGACGTCGACCGCGGCCGGCGCTCGCGCGCCACCGGCGGCCCGGTCCGCGGCCACCGCGTCGCGCGTCGTGTTGGTCGGCGTGGCCGCGACCGCGATCGTCTGCCGCACCGTCGCACCCGACGCGCCGAGCGCCTGCGCGAGCGGGTCCGCAACGTCGGTCGCGGTGACGCTCGAGACGGCACCCGCCGGAGCGACCGTCGGCC
>DASWUT010000755.1:0-7790 GCA_036401455.1 Gemmatirosa sp.
GAGCACCGGCGGCGCGTGGGACAACAGCCCATCGAGCAGCCCGCCGGATCGATCGAGGGCCGTGGGCCGGATGACGAGGCACCAGAGCACTAGGCCGGCGCCGAGGACGGTCGTGCCGAGGTCGAGGGCGAAGCGGAACCGGTGCTCGCGCGCCCGAGGGGCGCTCGGCAGGCGGAGAAGACCCGTGACGAGTGGCCCGTACGACGCGAGCACGAAGACGCGCGCCCACGTGCCGAACGCGGGTGGGACGGCCGTCGCGAGGTCCCGCCACGTCCAGACCACGTTCGCGATCCAGAGCAGGATGTAGGACACTGCCAGCCACCCCCACGCCTGCCGCACGCGGAGATCGAGCTCCGGCGCGCGCGCGACCCGTACGGAGGCGAGGGCCGTGACGAGGAACGCGGGCAGCAGGAAGCCGTCCGCGATCGCGACGCGATAGGCCGCGCCGCCCCACCCAGTCGCGAGCCACATGGCGTGCGCCGCGACGTAGACCGCAGTCGCGAGGACGACCGGGCTGACGTGGCGGCGTGCGGGAGTGGTCACGACGAACAAGGCCTGTAGCGAGGGGTGTGCGCCCGCGGAGCAGACGGCGCGGGGCGACGGTGTCGAGGCGGCATCGTTCGAAATCTGCGGGCGAACGTCGCCGCCGGACAGCCGAGGACGCCATCGCGGGACGGTTCGTAACGAAGTTGCGGTGCGCAGTTGCGGTGCGAAGTTGCGGTGTGGCGTCCATGACGGGATGGGACGGTCCGCGTCGCCCGGGGAGCTCGGCGCGTGTATGCCTGTGTCTGCCTGCTCGCGACGCGTCGTCGGTCGTGGGCAGCGGCGACACGCAGAGGGAGGCGACACCCGCCGTGCAAGCCCCGCGTACGGCACAGGCCAGCGACGCCTGCAGACCGCGCCGGGTTCGAAGGAACTTACCCAGCGCACATACGGCGCGTCGGTCCAGCCCTCAACAGAGCCGAAACGTCATGGCATCGCAGTACCGCACTTCGCGACTCGGAACGGGCCTGCACGCGCGATCCGTCATTGGCAGCGCGGTTGCGAAATCCGAGGCCGGCCGCGCGGCAGTGGCAGAGATCCGCGCGATGTCTCGCGCTGCCGCGTCTGCGGTCATCGGGGTGTCGCGCGGCCGCGTCGTGGTGCTCGTTCGCGGCGCAGGGCTCGCGACACTTTGTTCGGCGGAGCAGTTGGCGGCTGCCCACGGAATCGCCGTGCGGACGCGGGCGCATCTTGCTGCCGGTCCCTGGTACACGCGTCGCCTCGCCGGGCGTGCGCTGACCGTAGTATTCGAGGACCTTACGATCGAGCATCGGTGCGAGGTCCGTCGCTACATCGAATGCACGGTGCTCGCGCCGCCCTGAGGCATCTGTCGCGCGTCACGTCGGTCGGGACGCCGGTGCTCGCCATGAGGGACGCGGAGAGGTACCTCGGACGCGGTGCGGCGGCCTGAAGGGGCCGCGTTCGCGTCCGGTTCAGATCGCGGCCGACCCTGCGGATCTCGGGCGCCGCGCCGTGGCACTCAACCGCGGTGCGATCCCGCATCCAGCGCCGTCTCGCCCGCACGCCCCAGGCGCGTGCGAACTCGCGTGCTGGCGTCGTACGGCCCGCCACGATGCGCCGGTCGGTGACCGCTTCCCGGCCGCCCGTCGAATCTCGGCGTCGTATCTCGTCCGCAGCGACTCGGGAATCGACGCCGCGCGGGACCGCGTGGACCGATTCTCGATCGACCCCTCGTTCAGCCCCGTGGACAGCGGCTTGAGGGACGCGCCCACGGCGCTGGCGGCATCGCATGTCACGTGCGCCCTGCGCTGCCGCATCACCGTCGAGGCCAGGACGGGGACGGCGCGCCGCGGCGTGCTTCGCTCGCCGGTGCACGCGTCGGCTACTCGGGCACGGTCGCGCGGTGTGCCGCGTCGGCGTCGTGGTCCGGCAGCCCGTGCGGCGTCGACCGGGCAGGCACGCTCGCTGTGCGCCGGCCGTGGCCCGCGCCGGATCTCCGCCGCGCGCACGTGTCGCCCCATGTATCGCCCCCGTGCTGGCCTGTCGCACTCTGCGCCAGCTCCATGATTCCACCGCCGCCCAGTCCGCCCGTGGGTCGCTGCTCGCGCCCGCGACGGTTGCCGGCGCGTGCCCGTTTCGCCATGGGCAGTTCTGCCGCAGAACTCCCCACCGCGACCCTCACCCCCATGGCGTGCGCCCGCCAACGCACGTATCGTCCGCGTCCGCCGCGTGCCCGCCGCTCGGGATTCCCGGGCCCGCCCAGTTCTGCCGCAGAACCGCCCGCCACCTCGGCCATGAGCCGGATCATCTCCCTCGCCCTGCAAAAAGGCGGCGTCGGCAAGACGACGTGCGCCATCAATCTCGCGGGCGCGCTCGCCGGATCGTGCGGCCTGAACACGCTCCTGCTCGACTTCGACGGCCAGACGAACGCGACCACCACGCTGCTCGGGCGGCACCACGCCGGCCACGGCGACGTGTGGTCGGTGCTGTACGCGGGGGAGCCCATCGAGCGCGTGATGCTCCGCACGCCGCAACACCCGCGCCTCTACATCGTCCCGGGGTCTCCCGAACTCGCCTACTGGGAGAAGAAGCTCTCCGAGGAGCAGTGGGATGCGCTCGTGCGCGAGGGACGCCGCATTCTGCGCGAACGCATCCCGGACGGCATCGACGTCGTCGTCATCGACACGCCCCCCTCGCTCGGACTCTGGCTGCAGGTCGCGATCTCGGCCAGCGACGGCGTGGTGCTCGTCGTGCAGCCGCATGAATACGCGGCGGATGGAATTCGCGACCTCATGCGGACTGTCGAAGCGGTGCAGGACAAGATCAACCCCGACGTCGTGATCGACGGCCTGATCATCAACGGCGTCCGCCCGACGACCGGCGAACACACGGCGTGGGTCGACGAGTACCGCCGTCAGTTCGGCGACGCGGTGCTCGAACCACCCATCCTCGAACGGATCATCGTCGCCGAATCACAGCGCGTGAAGATGCCGCTCGAGTTCTACACCGCCCGCGGGGCGGCCGAGGCGCGGGGATGGTTCCGCGAGATCGCGGGCGCACTCGTACAACGGACAGGGCTCGTGGCGTCCGGACGCACGCCGCTGCTCGACGACGGTGGCGAGGTGACAGCCGTGCCAGAGAGCGTCGGCGCGGCCGGGAGGGCGGCATGAGCGAGACACGGCGCGCTCGCCCGGGCATCGGCGGCGTGATGGACGGGGTGTCGCTCGCCCCGACGAGGACCACGAACCCGGAGTTCTCGACCGGCGCCGCGGCCGCGACAGCCGCGGGCGCGCCGCGGCCGGAGGGCGCCGACGCACGGGGCATGGCGCGCCACCCGGTCGGATCGGGGGTCACCTTCGAACGCGTCGAAGACGTGTACCGCATGGATCCTCGGCGCATCGTGCTCGATGGGCCATACGTGAGGCAGTTCGTCGAGGATGCGGACTTCCAGCGCCTGTGTGCCGCGGTCGCACTCGAGCGCGACATCGGGCAGCACGTCGGCGTTCGGCGTCTCCCGGGACCGCCGACCGACGCGCGGCGCGTGCTCGTCTACGGCATGCGGCGGTGGAAGGCCGCGCTGCACGTCGGGCTCGATCGCGTGCCGGTCCGCGACTACGGAGTGATCGGTGAGGAAAAGGCGGTCGAACTGCAGATGCTCGAAAACGAGCTCCGCGCCGACCCGCACCCGGTCGACACCGCGCTCGGCTTCTACCTGCTCTCGGAGCAGGCCGAGTGGACGCAGAAGCGGATCGCCGCAGTGTTCGACAAGAACAAGGGGTACGTGAGCGAGATGGTGCGCGTCGGCGAGGCGATCGCGCGCCTTCGCGAGGCGGACCGCGCGCCGCTCTATACGGCACCCCGCGTCACCGTGCGCGCGTTCCAGCACCTCGCGGTCATCAAGTCCGCCGACGCGCGCCGCGAAGCACTGCTCGCGCTCGTCGAGCCGGCGATGCCGATGAGTGGCGCGCCAGCCATGACCGGCGCGCCACCGCGGGGCGCCGACTCGGGTCGTGGGACGACGGATGCTGGCGGCGCCTCGAGTGGAAGCCACGCTCGCGACCGCGCCGACGACCACGAGGCGACCCGCATGGGGCGACCGCGACTCGTTGACGAGAGCGTGTTCTCGGCGCGCGTGATCCGCAACGGACGCTCGTTCCGGGTGCGGTGGACGGACGACGACCTGCGGCGCGATGCGGCGCGGATCGCCGAGGAGTTCCGGGAGCGGTTCCTGGAGGAGTACCATCTCCTGCTGCATCGCGCGGCCGTGCTCCGGGGCGAACTCGCGTTGCCACGGAGCTCGATACCGGGTGGCCGGACGGCGCCGGAACCGGGGCCCGACATCGCGCGCCTCGTCGCCAGCGCCGCACAGGATGCAGCCCGCGTCGACGCGCGCATCGCGGCGACCGCCAACGCTCCGGCAGGCGCGCCGACTGCGCCCAGCGCGACCGGTGCGTCCGGCACGGGCGAGCGACACCGGCCCACGTGACGACGGACCAGGGCGCGCAGGCGCACGCGGCGCGCACGCCGGGGGTGGTGCCCAGCGGCGTACGAGGAGCCGTGGCCGGCGTCCGCATCGAGGACCCGCTCGCGCTGTTCGTACCGGAGCGGCTGCTCGTCGGCACGGTACCGCTTCCGCTCTACCTGCTCGAACTCGTGCCCGGGTCGGTGAAGAGCGACTACGAGCGCACCGCGAGCGGGATCGTCGCGAACGAGGCCGACCGTATCCGCCGGCGCACCGTGCGATACCCCGGCGGGCTGCAGGTGCGGGTCGAAGTGCACGGCGATCAGGTCCGCGGACTGCCGACGACCTTCGACTATGACTACTTCCTGGCCCTCTGCCGCATCGCCGACGAGGGCGGGGTCGATGCGCAGGGCTACTTCCGCGACCCGGGGTACCGCGCCGTGCTACGGGCGGCCGGGCGCAACGAGGGGACGATCGGCGGCGACCAGATCGAGGCGGTGAAGCGGGCGTTCGCGAGGTTCGGCGGGCTGATTCTCTACACGCGCCTCGACGTCGATTACAGTGGCCGGTCGGCGCTCGTGCGGGCCGGGACGCGTCATCCGCTCGTGCCGGACGGCGCGCCTCCCGTGCGCGAGCGCGAGGGCAAGCACTGGGTGCTCGAGTACGACGTCGAGGCGGAGTACCGTAGCCAGAAGGCGTACAACTCGATCGACCGGCTGCGCATCAACCCGATCTGGCTCGACCAGGCCGCGGCAGGGATCGCGGCGTGGATGGACGTCGGGCTGCACAACTCGCTGCGGTCCGCGTACGCCAAACGGTTGCTGCAGATCTTCACCGTGCGCGCGGCGCGCGGGTGGCGCGTGCTCGACCCGTGGGTACTGGACCTCGCCGAGCTGTACACGCTGCTCGATGTCCCCCCGGCGATGCAGCCGAAGACGCAGACGCGCACCGGCGTCGAGGCTGCGGTGCGGTCACTCGTCGAGCACGGTGTCCTAGGTGAGGGCGCCATCACCAGGCTCGGGCGTGGCACATACGAGGTGCGCCTCGTGGCCGGGGAGCGATTGCTCGCTGCCGGCTATCAGCGCGGGACGGGCGGAACCGACAGCCTCACCGACCGGATGCTCCTCTGGCATCTCCGCGCGCTCGGCCTCGCGGCGGGCCAGGCGCGCGACCTCGTGCGCGCGCGGCCGGACCAGGTGCGTACGGTGCTGCGGCGCGTCTACTACCTGCAGGCCCACATGGGCGGGGTCTCACACGGACGTCCGGTCGAGGACTGGGGAGCATGGACGCGAGCCGCCATCGAGGGCGAGTACGCGTTCAGCGATCCGGACTGGCAACGCTGGCTCGATCGCCAGCTCGACGCCGGACAGCGGGGAGAGTGGGAGGCGCTCAATCCACCACCCTCTCCCATCGCCCTTGCAGTCGGCCCGGCGAAGGGCTCCCCCGCCGCGGGCGGCCGTCGCACCCTCGTCACGGCGGCCCCTCCGGGTGAGGACCATGCGGCCGGGGCGGCCGACGCGGGGTCGGAGCAAACGCGGGAGTGGCGGTTCGCGGATGACGTCTGGGGGCGGACGCTCGAGCAGTTCGTCGCCGCGGACCCGGCACACGGGCGCGCCTACGATGCGTGGCTCGCGCGGACGACGCTGGGGAGCGTCACGGACGACCAAGTCACGGTGCTGGCAGAGGATGCGTTCGCGGCGGATTGGATCGCGCAGAAGTACCGCGACCCCCTCACCTCCCTGCTGGCCGCCGTTACCGGCCGCCCGCTCGGGCTCGTGATCCGTGCCGAATCCGCCCGCACCACCCGGCTGCGAGAGGAGCCGCACCCGCCGGACGAGGCGCAGGCGCAGTCGGAGTTGTTCGGCCCCGACAGCAGTAGGACGTAGTCGGGTCGGGTCAGTCGTTGTGGTGCTTTCTTTCGAAAGACAACCAACGGACCAACGCTGCCGCGCAGAGTGCCCTCGTCGGCGCTGGCGAATCGCAACGCATTGTGTTTCAACGGGTTAGAGGCGGCCGCTCGATCTACCGGCCGTCACCCTGCGCCACATGGAATGCTTGTTCCGCTCCACAGGTGCGCGGCACGTCGCGCCGCAGCGTCTGCGCAGGGCGGAACGTCTGTGCTCCTCCACACTGTCCACGCCAGTCTGACGCGCACGTCGGCGTGCTGACGCCGTACATCGGGCGCACGCGATGCGGTGCGATGCGGAGCGCCGTAGACGTATGGTCCCTCGATCACGGGCCGTGGCACCGTTCGGAGCCCGTATGTGGCCGGCGACTGTCCAGCGTACGACCGGGGAGTGTCCGCCGGACACCTCTGGACGGCTGGCGGCCCCGCTCATACTGTCTACAGTACCCATGCTCTGCCTCTCCCGCCTGTTCGCCGCCGGACAGTCCAGCCCCACGATGGCTGGTGTCCGGACGTCGGCGGTGTGGAGGAGGATAGACAAAGCTCGCTCGCTGGCAGAGTGGGCCCGTTCTGTGGAGCGGGGTAGACGATCGGTGTGGCGCCGCGGGAACGTGCGGTGGGGCGCGCGGTGAGCGGCGTACGCGCGCGACGCAGTGCGGCGACGCCGCACGATCCGACGCCAGCGTCCACGCGTGTCGCGGCGGCGCCCCTCACGTGGTGGGTGTCATCGGACGCCGTGCGCGAAGCGATCGGTGCGTGGGCAGCGACGTCGCGGGCGGGGCGGGTGCGACCGGGGCTGGACGTGATGCGGACGGCGGTCGCGGTGGCGGGAGCGATCGCCGAACTCGCGGCACGCGTGCCGGCGACGGCGGACACGGTGCCACTGCAGCCACGCCTCGCGGCGGGTAGCCCGGAGGACGCTGCGCGCTTCGCGCTCACGTGTCCGGTCGCCTACGACGTTCGCCGACTCGCGGAACTCTCGGGTGCGGGCGCGCGCGAGGTGGAGCGGGCACTCGCCGCGCTCCATGGCGCGGGGGTCGTCGCGCGACCGCATGGTGAGCGAGGACCGCTCGCGTTGACCGCGGATGTCCTCGCGCCCGCCCCGACCGTCGCGGCGATCGCGTGGCCGGTCGTGCGCGAGCGGCTGGGCGCCGTAGGCGTGGGCGTGGCGGCGCCGTGTGCGGTGCTGCGCGCGCTCGCCGAGCAGGTGGGGGCTGGGGACGACGCGGAACCGGCGCTGCCGGGCGGGGCCGCCGCGCCGGTCCGGATCTCGGTGCGCGACCTGGAGGCGTTCACCGGGTTTCGGCGGAGCGCGGTGAGCGATGCCGTCGCGGCGCTCGTGCGGGCGCGGCTGCTCGACGCCGACGCACGCGCCGGGCACACCGGGCGGTTCGTGCTGCGCGGCTCGGCGTTTGGCGC
>DASWUT010000756.1:0-2915 GCA_036401455.1 Gemmatirosa sp.
ACGGTGGTGGAGCCGCGCACGGGTGATGCCGCCGGTCACCCGCGGCGCACGTCGCGACCGCACGCGGTGCGTTGGCAGGCGGTGCTGCGGCGCCGGTCGCCAGCTTGATGCGTGCCGCGCGCGTCGTCGCGGGACCCAGACGGCAGCCGTTTACCTCGCGGTCGACGCGCACGGCACGCGGGGGGTATAGCGCTGGGCACGATCCACCGCACGCACCGAACGTCGGGATGATCGGGTCGCCGCGCCCAGGACGGCGGTCCGGACAGGTGGCGGTGCGCACCAACGTCGTCGTGCTGCAGCGCGATGAGCCGCCTCGGGGCCTCGCGGGCGTGCCGTCGGCGGACCTGCACGACGCCATGCGTCCGTGGGCGCGATGGCTGCGCACCCGCCGACCGAGGAACGCGCGGGGGTCGAGCACGCGTCACCCCGTGCGCGGTGGTAGCCGCGCGCGTGCTCCCGCGCGTCCGCAGCGAGTAACGAATCACGACCGACCATCAGTGGGTGCGGCGCGTCGTCGCGCACGCCGCCGCCGCATTGCCGAGTGGCGACACGCGCCGACTGTGCCGCGCGCACGTGCCCGCGATGGACGATGCGCTGATCGGGCCCCTGCTCCGCAGCCATCCGCGCGACGGCGCGGACGCGCCCGACCAGATAACGCAGCCTGAGCATAGCGCGCGCGTCGGCTGGTCGGCCGCCGTCGTGCCGCTGATCCACTGGCGCGACCAGGGCCCGCCCACACGGTCCGGCCCGATCCGGAGCCCGGCGATGTCGCGCGACACGACGCCGCCGGGGCGGGCGGGCGGCGGATTATGTCGCGCCGGACGGCACGCGCGGCGTCACGCCGCGGGCCGCGCAGCATGGCCCCGATGCCGGAGCGGATCGTCGGGGGCGCGTTCACGGCGCTCACCCGCGCGGCGTCCGCGCTCTCATTGCTGGGGCAAGCGGAGCTGATTCACGCGGTCACGACGGCGCGCGGCGATGCGCGCGGCAGGATCCGTCGGGCCGTCTGGACGGCCATGCGCGACGGCGGGTACTGCCCGGAGACCGCGCTCCCGGTCGACTCCGGCGGGCTGTGGGACCGGTTTTGGACGCGGTTCCAAGCGACGCTCGAGGCACCAGAGACGGCGACGACAGACGCCACACGTGCAAATCCGCGCGCGGACGAGCCCATCGATCGTGCGATCGGGCACCGGATACGCGCCTGGATGGGCGCGCATCAGCTCGCAATGCAGCCGTTGACCGCGCGCGAAATGGGCGGAGCCGAGCCGCCGCGGCGGATGGCGCTGCGCAGATCGGCACCGACGACACCTTGCGTTTTCATGTCAACTGGCCTCGCGACGAGCCACGCGCGCACTGCCGGACCAATTTATTTTGGCCGTATCCCGCCGTAATCCGGCTTCCGACATATTACGGGACGTTATCGCAGTTCGCAGCCACACAGCAATCGCGCATCACGGCTAACTACAACAAGTTACGCGCACGGTAATGGGAAGTATCTCAACCCGCGTAACCCCGTACTATATGGAGTTTACGTAGACGTTTCCCGCCGCTGCCGGCATTGCGCGCGCAAGCCCGACCAAGGGGGGGTACCCCGCCGATCCGGGCAGTGGGTATCCCTGCCTGGAGGCCGTTGCAACCCGCACGGGCATGGTGGCCGCGACATACCAAAGCCAGTGAGGATGACACAGTGATCGCGGCATGTACGAGGGGGGGCGGAGCGAAGCGCGCCGGACGAGCGGAGCGTGGTCCGACCGGTACGCAGGACCGCCCCTGCCGCGCGAATGCCAGCCGAGCCACACAGGGGGTGACCCGGCAGGCGCCCGATGACCCGAGGGGACACGTGGCCTGAACCGGCCGGGAGGCGAGGCCCGTCGACGGCGCGGCGGGTCGGCACCCCAGACCGCACGGGTCCTGGCCCACAGCATCGCGACCGCCGTCCGCGACGCTGTGGGCCACCCGTCGCGCGAACCGGCGCCGGGTGGGGGCCACCCATTGGTCTTCGCGCGCGAGGCCATTCCGAGCGCGGGGGGTGCAACCGCGTCGGGCATGCCAGTGGCGCGCGGAATCCGGCGCCACGCGTGCACCGTCACGCAACCGCCGGCGGATGGCGAGACGTTCCGGTGCGCGCGCCGACCCCGCCCACCCGGCGCACGGGCGCCTCCGCGAGCACGCGCGGCTCCTCCGGATTTAGGCCCCGGTGCTGGATCGGGCTCGATACGGCGGCGCCGCACGACGGGCACTCGGATCCTATGTCACCCTCGGCGGCACCCTGTGGCTTGAGTACGACGTGACCGGGCGTGATCGGGCCGGCCACCTGCTCGCCGACGTCTGGACGGGCGCGAGGGGTGGCGTCCTGGTCAATGCCGCGGTCGTGGCGGCTGGGTACGCGGACGCGCGGCCGATGGCGCCTGACCTGCGCCACGCCGCCGTGGTCCGTGCGGCCCGAGACGCGGCGCGCGCTGCCGGCTGTGGGCTCTGGACCGGGGGCACGTTCGCCCGCTGCGTCGGTGATCGCGTATGCAGGCGCTGCTGACCACCACATGCGCCGGAATTCCGACCGCTCCGGCCGAGGCGGTCGACGACGGCACCGGCCTCGAGGTGTCCGGCGTAGCCCGGTCCCCCTCCCTGGCAATCGCGTCGGAAGTGGGTCACAGGCCCCAGCCGGCAGTCCATCCGACCTGGACCTGCGTCGATTTCACGGACGCGGAGTTTACGCTGCTCGCGCCAACCGGCCGAGCCGCCGTTCGTACTGCACGGGGCTGACGTAGCCTAACGTCGAGTGCCGCCGCTCGACATTGTACCACACCTCGATGAAGGCGGCGACCGCCGCGTGCGCCTCAGCCCGGGTCGCGAAGTCGGCTCCCGCGAGCAGCTCGTGTTCGAGCGTCGCGAAGAACGCCTCGGCGACGGCGTTG
>DASWUT010000757.1:0-2470 GCA_036401455.1 Gemmatirosa sp.
CGAGCGCGACGAAGCTCTGGTTCTGCAATTCTGTGAACGCGTTGCCCTGCCATGTGTTCGTGCCCGACTTCGTCACGGCCGTGATGATCGCGCTCGATGCTTTCTGGTACTCCGCGCGGAAGTTGTTCGTGATGATCCGGAACTCCTGGACGGCGTTCCGCGGGAACGGGTTGCCGCGGCTCGCGTCCTGACCGGCCACGCCGCCGGTGATGATGTCGTTCTTGTAGCTCGCCCCATCCACGAAGACGTTCACCTGCTCGGCGCCCTGCGCGCCGGCCGCGAAGGTCTTGCTCGTTCCGTTGATCCGATCGATCGAGATCCGGGTACCCGGGGCGAGCTGTGCAAGGTCGAGGAAGTTGCGGCTCGGCGACGGCAGATTGGCGATCTGCGCCTGCGTGACGTTCGTCGCCACCTCGGTCGTGCGACGCTCCGCAACCGCGGCCGTCGCGGACCCGGTCACCTGCACGGCCGTCAGCTGCGTCGCGGCCTCGCCGACGGCAAAGTTGATGTCGAGCGTCTGGCCGACCTGGACGAGGAGCCGGCGCGTCTGCGGCGTGAGGCCGATCCGGCGCGCCGTGACCTCGTACGACCCCGGGCGGAGACCACCGAGCGTGTACGCGCCCGAGGCACTCGTGGTAGCGCCGCGTACCTGATTGGTCTCGATGTTTTTGGCGCTGACCTGTACGTCGCCGACCGGCACACCGGTGGCGTTCCGGACGTACCCGCGAACGGTGCCTGTCGAAGTCTGCGCCGCCGCGACCCCGAGCGGCAACGCGGCGGCGATGACGGCGGCGACGATCTGCGGCGCGCGCCGGCGGAGGAAGCTGTGCGTCATACGTGAGCTCCTGGGGAGAGGGGGAGCAGCGCGCCCAACGTCCGACCGGGACCAGCACCTGTCAATAGCGGGCCCACGCACGGCCGGCGTGCTCGCACGTGCGGCCGTCGCCCTAGCTTCCGCGCATGCTCGCCCCGCCCGTCCTCCCCATCGACCCGGACGCCCTCGACACCCCCGCCGCGACCGCCGCCCTCGCCCGCGCGGCCGCCCTCATCCGCGCCGGCCGCCTCGTCGCGTTTCCCACCGAAACGGTCTACGGACTCGGCGCCGACGCGCTGAACGCCGACGCGGTACGCCGCATCTTCGCCGCGAAGGGGCGCCCGAGCTTCAACCCCGTCATCGCGCACGTCGCGGACGTGGACGACGCGCGCGCCCTCGTCACCGCGTGGCCCGATGCGGCCGACCGCCTCGCCGCCGCGTTCTGGCCCGGTCCCCTGACCCTCGTGCTCCCCAAGCGCGCCCACGTGCCCGACGCCCTCACGGCCGGGCTCCCGGCCGTCGCGCTCCGCGTGCCCGCGCACCCGGTCGCGCGCGCGCTCGTGCGCGCCGCGGGCGGCCCGATCGCGGCCCCGAGCGCCAACCGCTACACCGAACTCTCGCCGACGACCGCCGCGCACGTCGTCCGCGCGCTCGGCGCGCGCGTCGACCTCGTGCTCGACGGCGGTCCGACGGCGGTGGGCATCGAGAGCACCGTCGTCGACCTCACCGGCCCCGCGCGCGGCGACGGTCCGCCGCGGCTGCTCCGCCCCGGGACGCTCGCGCGGGCGCGCCTCGAGGCCGCGTTAGGCACCGAGCTCGCCGCGGCCCCGCGCGCCGACGGCGACGCGCCGCGCCTCGCGCCGGGGATGGTGGCGCGGCACTACGCGCCACGCGCGGCGGTCTGGGCGTTCGACGAGGGGGAGCGCCGCGCCGCGGCGATCCGGCTCGCGAGGTGGCGCGCCGAACATCCGACGGGCCGCGCGGGCGCGCTGCTCCTCGCGCCATGGATCGGTGAAGGACCGCCCGACGTCGTCGAGGTGCTCCCGGCCGATCCGGACGGCTACGCGCGCCGCCTCTACGCGGCACTCCACGCGCTCGACGAGGACGGGTGTGCCGTCGCGCTCGTCGAACGTCCGCCCGCCACCCCGCCCTGGCACGGGGTGCACGACCGGCTCGAGCGGGCGGCCGCGTGAGGCGCGCACGAACCACGGCGGACGTGGGCGCGCGTCGCGGCGCTCTTCGCGGTACGTGTTCGCGACGAACACGGTAGAGGGAGGGTGCCGTCGAGGGCGGGACTCGTGGCGCGGAGGGAAGGGTGTGCACCGCAGTACCCGTCGCGCTCGGTCAGTCCCGGTTCGTCGGCGCTGCAGTAGGGGGCTCGCTGGGCCGGTCCCGCTTTATCCGTCGGGCCTTGCCCGTCCTCGTCGTTAGGCGGAACGGGGAATCGGAAGAGGCTGTTGGCGGGGGCGGGCGGGACTGATAGCTCGGAGACCCGGTGGTGCAGACTCGGGTGGGGCGACGGGTGGAGCGGGACGTTGGGGGGCGTGTACGTCGGACGACGCAGCGGGACGGGCGAGATGGCGCGGGACAGGACCCGCGGACGGGGTGGGGCGACAACCCCGAACAGCGGGACGGAGCGCCCGGCCGGGCAGGGCG
>DASWUT010000758.1:0-3818 GCA_036401455.1 Gemmatirosa sp.
GCCAGACCCCGCCGCCGCGTTCGCCCCGGCGCGCGACCCGGCCGCGCTCGCAGCGGTCTCGTACGACACGCCCGTGACGGTCGCCGATCCCACCGCGCCATCGCTCGTCGCGCAATCGGACGCCGAAGAGGACGAGGACACGTTCGGCGACCGTGTCGTCGCCGCCGCCGACACCGTCGCCGCCGATCCGGACGCGCGCGCCCGCCGCTCGTCCGCCGTGCTCGCCGCCGTGCTCGACGCGGTCGGCGCCGCCGGGCCACTCAGCCCGTTAGGCCCATCCGGGACGACGGGTGGCCACGCGCCGTCGGCGACCGAACTGTACAACGCGTTCGTGCATGGCGACGATCCCCGGCGCCCGCGCCATCGCTTTCGCGACCACTACGCCCGCCGATTCGTCCCGGTCGCGATGCCGGGCGACCGCGTTGGCGATGCCGACCTGCGTGCGGGTGACATCGTCGTGCGCGTCGCGCGTGGCGAGGGCTGGGGGCACGTCGCGGTCGCGACCTGTCCTCGCCTGTTCGCGGCGACCGAGCTGCGGGGCGGGCCTGCGGGCGGCTACCGCCCGGGACGCTACGCACTCGTGATCGAGTGTGCGCCGGTGCCGCGCGCTCGACGCGACCGGTTTCCGCGCCGCCTCACGGATGCCGCGGGTGGCACGCTGCCCGGAACCCTGGTGCTCCGAATCCGGCGGGCGTCGACGACGGGCGACGGTGACGAAGCGGTCGACGGGCGGGATGCGTGGCGCGAGTCGATCGACCACACCGCGGATCTGTCGGATGCGTTCTTCGCCGCGATGCACGCGGTGTCCGCGTCCCTCGGCACCCGGCCGGAGTTCCTGCTCGGCGTGATGAACTCGGAGAGCGGCATTCGCGCATCCGCGCACAATCCGAACGGGCACGCGAGCGGCCTCATTCAGTTCATGCCCGCCACGTTGCGCGCGCTCGGCTGGACGCAGGGCCACGAGGCCTTCCGCCAGCTCGCGGCCGACGAGCAGATGCCGTACGTGCAGCGCTACTTCCTGCCGCACGTGCCGCGCGGGCTCGACTCCACCGCACGGCTGTACCAGGCGACGTTCCTCCCGGCGACGCTGAGCCGCGGCTCGGCGCCGGACACGGTGCTCGTCGACGTGAACGCGGGCGACAACGCGTTCGCGTACGGGCCGAACCGCGGCCTCGATCGGCGCGGCGACGGCCGCATCCTCGTCGGCGACCTGACCGCGTTCGTCGACCGCGCAAAGCGCAGCGCGCGCTGGCGCGAGGCGCTCGATCGTCTGCAGCTATCGGCGCCAGGCATCGCGCCGCCGGCCCCAGCGCCCGCACCGGCGCCCGCGCCTGTCCCGCCGCCGGATCTACCGCCCGCGCCGGCGGCACCCGCGGGCACGCACCCCGTGCTTCGCGTGGGGGCGCGCGGCAACGCGGTGCGCGAAGCGCAGCTGAAGCTGAATCTCGTGCACACACGCGCGACGGTCCTCGGCGGCCCCGGGCTGAGCGGTGCCCCGCTCGCCATCGACGGCGAGTTCGGTCCCCAGACCCGCGCCGCGGTGGTGTCGTTCCAGGGTCAGGCGTTCCCATCGTCGCCGGGGGATTGGGACGGCGTCGTCGGCCCGCGTACCTGGGCGCAACTCGACCGCGCCAGCCTCGGCGCGGCTGCGACGGAAGCTGACGTCGGCGAGACGACGCCGTCCACGCCGCATCCGACGCTGCGGCGCGGCGCGCGCGGCGCGGCCGTGGTCGAAGCGCAGCAGAAGCTGAACGCGGTGCACGCCGACGAGGTCGCGCACGGGCGTGGCGGGCTGCGCGACGCACCGCTCGCCGAGGACGGCCAGTATGGCCGGCACACGTTCAATGCCGTGGTTTCGTTTCAGCAGCGCGCGTTCCCCGCCGCGCCTCCGGAGTGGGACGGCGTGCTCGGCCCGAAGACGTGGGCGGCGCTGGACGCGGCGGCGTTAGGCAGCGGACCCGCGGCCGCGGTGACCATCACGGACGTGGCCGAGTACGTCGCGCTCGACGTCGTGCTCGAAACGCTGACCGGGACCGCGCCGAGCGTGTTCACGCGGCAGGGCGCATTTCGCGACCGCGCCACGCTCGACGCGCACATCGGCGGGACGGACCTCCTCGTCGGTGGTCCGGTCCGGATCGATCCCGCGGACGCGACCAAGTTCGTGACGCGCGTCCGTTTCCAGCTCGCGTTCCCACCATCGGCCGCGAACCCGACTGTACCCGCCGGAACCGGCCAGCTGCCGCTGGCCGTGCTCGTCCACGGCAACCACGCTGCGTACTTCCTCGCCGGCGGCGTCCTCGCCGAGCACGAGAGTTACAAGGGATACCGGTACCTGCAGGAGGAACTCGCGCGTCAGGGCATCGCGTCGATTTCGGTCGACACCAACCTCGCCAACCAGCTCGGCTCGTTCATCGAGCTGCGCGCGGACCTCGCGCTCGCCGCGCTCGCGCGGCTCAGGCGACGCGTCACGACGTCGGGCGACGCCCTATTCGGCCGGATCGACTTCGACCGCGTGGGTCTGATGGGACACTCGCGCGGCGGCGACGCGGTCGTGCGTGTGGTGAAGAAGAACGCCGCGCTGTCGGGCGCAGCGCGCGTAGGAATCCAGACCGTGTGCTCGCTCTCGCCGACGGACGTCACCGGCGGGCAGGTCCCGGCGGACCGCGTCTTCGTCGCCGACCGCGAGTTAGGCTTCTACTCCGTCGTCTACGGCGCGCTGGACGGCGACGTGTCGGGACTCGGCGGGAGCAACGACAGCTTCGGCACCGGATTTCGCCACTACGACCGGGCCCGCTGCCCGAAGGCATTAGTCTTCGCCGAGCGCTGCTGCCACAACTCGTTCAATTCGGTGTGGCACCACGACGGGCTGGATGCCGGGCTGGATCCGGCGGACGCCACGAGCGGCCGTCTCGCCGACGAGGCCACGCATCAGGCGATTGCCACCGAGTACATCGGTGGCCAGTTCGCCTGGCAGCTGCGCGGCGCGACGACGCGCGCGCAGCTGTTCAGCGGTGTGACGCCGAGCGCGACTGGCATGACGACCGCGCACCTGTGGGCGTTCGGCGACCAGTTCCGGCACGTCGACGACTTCGAGCAGCCCGCGGCGCTGCTCGCCGGCGTCTCGCGCCGTCTCGATGCCGGCGCCGCCGTCGAGGACTTCGGCTCGATCGTGGTCGGTGGCGTGTCGCTCAACGATCACGTGCTCGAACAGGGGCACGTCGTGCACGCCAACGTGGCCGCCGCGACGCGCTCGCCGTTCGGGGTGTCGTTGCAGCTGGGCGCGGGGCAGCGCGACCTCTCAGCGTTCACGACGCTCGCGCTCGACGTCGGATCGCTGTTCGACGTGACGAGCCCCGCGTCGATCGCCACCGGCGCGCCGCCGGCGTTCCAGGTCACGGTGCGCGACACGTCGGGCGCGGCCGCCGTCGTCGGCGTCGCCGCGTTCAGTCCGGCACCGGGCCGGCCGTTCTTTCACCGGCTCGTCACGGGCGAGAACGTGACCGCGCTCCATCTCGAGACCGTTCGCGCGCCGCTCTCCGCCTTCACCGGGGTCGACCTGCGCAATGTGGCGGCGATCGTATTCGACGCGTCGTTGTCGCCCAACGCGCACGTCTTCGTCGACGACGTCAAACTGGCCGTTCTGTGAGGGGCAACATGCAGATTACCCGAGTTACGACGGAGCGCGTCCGGGCGGCGCGCCACGGACTCGTCGCGGCGGCGAACATCGAGGGCGAGGGGCTCGCGCCGCGGGCGATCGCGCTCGTCGTCCGGTTTGGCGACGTCAGCGCGACCGGCGTGACGCCGCTCATCACGGCGAA
>DASWUT010000759.1:0-9012 GCA_036401455.1 Gemmatirosa sp.
CTTGCGCAGCTCGGCTTCCGCCTCCGGCGCCCAACGCACCGGCACGGCCACCTCGGTCGATGTCGTGTCGGCCGGTGCCGTATCGGCGGCAAGCACGCCGGCCGGCGTACCGTCGACCACCGCCGGCGCGGGCAAGACAGCCTCCTCGGTCGCGCTGCGGAACGCCGCGTGCGACCCGAGGTGCGACGGCGCCGCGCCGTCGTGAAACTCGAAATCGTTGCGGAACATGCCGAGCAGGTGCTCCTCGAGCCCCATCATGAGTGGGTGCACCCACGTGTCGAACAGCACGTTGGCGCCCTCCCATCCGACCTGCGGCGAGTGGCGCGCGGGCACGTCCTGCACGTGCAGCGGCGCCGAGATCACCGCGCACGGGACACCGAGCCGCTTGGCCGTGTGCCGCTCCATCTGCGTGCCCAGCACGAGCTCGGGCGCGGCGGCCGCGATGCGCGCCTCGACGTCGAGGTAGTCGTCACTCACGAACGCCTCGATCCCGTACTTGGTCCCGACCGCGCGCACCTCGCGCCCCATTTCGCGGCTGTACGTGCCGAGGCCGACGAGGTCGAAGCCGAACTCCTCGACCACCATGCGCGCCGCCGCGCACGCGTGCGTACCGTCCCCGAACACGAACACGCGCTTGGCGGTCAGATACGTCGAGTCGACCGAACGCGAGTACCAGGGCAGGCGTGACGCGTCGTGGCGCACCTCGGGCGCGGGAAGCCCCGCGGCCGCGGCCACCTCGCGCAGGAAGTCGCCCGTCGCGCCCACGCCGATCGGCACGGTGCGCACCACCGGCTGCCCGAACGTGCGCCGCAGCCACTCGCACGTCGAGAGCGCGATTTCGGGCGCGTAGCACACGTTGAGGTCGGCCTCGGGCAGGCGGCGCAGGTCGGCCACCGTCGCGCCGAGCGGGGCGACGACGCCGACGTCGACGCCGATCTCGGCGAGCAGGGCGCGCAGCTCGCGCGCATCGTCGCGTGCGCGAAAGCCTAACGACGACGGCCCGAGGATGTTGGCGACCGGGCGCCGCGCGGGGTCGCGCTCGGCGCGCTTCGTCCCGGGCGGCGGCGCGCCCGGCGCACACGTCGCGCGCACGAGCTGGTAGAGCGTCTCCGCCGCGCCCCAGTTCTCCTTCTTCGAATACGCTGGCAGCTCGAGCGGCACCACGGGAATGCCGAGCCCGAGCCCCTTCGCGAGCGCGCCGGCCTGGTCCTGGATCAGCTCCGCCGTGCACGACTCGCCGACGAGCAGCGCGTCGGGGGCGAAGCGCGCGGCCGCGTCGCGTACCGCCTCGATCACGAGGCCGGCCGTGTCGCCGCCGAGGTCGCGCGCCTGGAACGTCGTGTAGGAAACCGGTGGGCGCGCGGCCGAGCGCTCGATCATCGTGAACAGCAGGTCGGCGTACGTGTCGCCCTGCGGCGCGTGCAGGACGTAGTGCACACCCGTCATCGACGCGGCGATCCGCATCGCCCCCACGTGCGGCGGCCCCTCGTAGGTCCAGAGCGTCAGCTGCATGCCCGTCCCCCGGTCACACCTGCACCCTCGCCCGCCGCTCCAGCGGCCGCGTGAACAGCCCGGCCAGCTCCCCGGCCTGCTCGAACCCGTGCACCGGCGTGAACACCAGCTCGATCGACCACTTCGTCGCGATCCCCTCGGCTTCGAGCGGGTTCGCCAGCCCGAGGCCGCAGATCACGAGGTCCGGCCGCGCCGCGCGGCATCGCGCCAGCTGCCGGTCCACGTGCTGCCCCTCGCTCACCGTGACCTCCGCCGGCAGCAGCTCCAGCTCCGCCCCCGCGGTCGCCCGGTCGAGGTACGGCGTGCCGACCTCGACCAGCTCCGCGCCCAGCTCCTCGTGGAGAAAGCGCGCGAGCGGCAGCTCCAGCTGCGAGTCCGGAAAGAAGAACACCCGTCGCCCCTCGAGCCGCGCGCGGTGCGCCCCGACCGCGCGCCGCGCCCGCGCGATCGCCGGCGCGGTCACCGCATCGAACCGCGCGTCGTCGACCCCGAACGCGCGCGCCGCGGCCTGCAGCCACCGCCGCGTTCCCTCCGCGCCGAACGGGTACGCCGCGCGCAGATGCCGGGCGCCTCGCCGTTCGAGCGGGCGCAGCGTCTCGCCGACGAACGGCTGCGCGAGCAGCACGCGGGTCGCCGGTCCCACGGGCGGCAGCGCGCGCGCGCTCCGCGGCGGCAGGAAGCGCACCGGCCCGACCCCGAGCTCGGCGAACAGCCGCGCGAACTGGTCCTCGACCACGTCGGCCAGCGTGCCGACGACGAGCAGCGACGGCTCGGCGTTAGGCGGTTCCGCGGGCATCCCCGGGACGAGTGCGCCGAGGCACGCGTCCTCGCCCTGCGTGAACGTCGTCTCGATCCCGCTCCCCGAGTAGCTCAGCACGCGCACGCGCGGGAAGTGGCGCGCGTTGAGCCGCTCCGCCGCGCGCGCGAGATCCAGCTTGATCACCTCGCTCGGGCACGAGCCGACGAGGAAGAGCGTCGTGATGTCCGGCCGGCGCGCGAGCAGCTGCGCGGCGACGCGGTCCAGCTCGTCCTGCGCGTCGGCCAGCCCGGCGAGATCGCGGTCTTCGAGGATCGCCGTCGCGAAGCGCGGCTCGGCGAAGATCATCACCCCCGCCGCCGACTGCAGCAGGTGCGCGCACGTGCGCGAGCCCACGACGAGGAAGAACGCGTCCTGCAGCTTGCGGTGGAGCCAGACGATCCCGGTCAGCCCGCAGAACACCTCACGCTGTCCGCGCTCGCGCAGCACCTCGCGCTCGGGCACCATCGTCAGGCCGACCGTTGGGAGCGCGCGCCGTCCAACGGCCGTGGTCACGTCAGCGCCCCCGCGGTCGCGAGGTCGGGCGCGCCCGACGGCGCCGGCCGGCCGGCATCGAGCCGCGCGCGGCGGAACTTGACGACGAACTGCGTCGCGTTCACCGCGTAGCTCGCATAGGCCGCCAGCGCGAGCGCGAGCAGGGGCCGCGGCGCAAGCAGGCCGAAGCCGAGCGCGGCGAGGTAGGCCGTGTGCAGGGCGAGCACGAGCATGCTGACGACGTCCTCCCAGAAGAACGCGTCGGCGAACAGCCAGCGCCCGTACACGTCCTTCTCCCACGCTGCGCCGGTGATCATGATCGCGTAGAGCGCGATCGTCTTGACGACGACCGACGCCGTCGCCGCGCCGTACCCCCGGCCCGTGACGAGTGCGCGGACGACGAGCGCGAGGCTGACCGCGAAGATCAGAAACTGCAGCGGAGCGAGCACGCCCTGCACGAGCGTCCAGGGCGACCGATCACGGCGCGCCCGCTCGGCCGGCGTATACAGAGGAGTGCCCGTCCGTCGCTGCATCCGCCCCTCCGGGTGGGGCTGCTGAGTCCGCGTGCCCGACAGTTTTGCCACCGAGCCTCGATCGATCGGGCCGCCGCAGGAGCGCCGGAACCCGCCGACGGGTCACAGTAGGGATGACACCAAGGACTGTCAATACAGGTTGACGTCAGCCTGTATTGACAGCGGGCGTGTCGGCCGCCATACTGGCGCCGCGCCACCCGCCCTGGCCGGAAATCCGGGGTGTGCGGCTAAGCGATTCAGCCGGCGTGGGACGCGGGGGGGCCCGTGGGTCACGGGGAGTTACGCTGGACGGGGACGCAGACCGCGGCCGCGGGCGCCAACGCGCGCGCCGCGGCATACACGAGCGCGGCGGAGCGGGCGCCGGACCCGCTCGCTGAGCGCGCCTCGCGTGGATCCCACGACCGCGTTCACGTCGCCGTCACCACGGACGAGCGCGACGCCTTCCTCGCCCTCGTGCTGGGGCCGGACGACGCGGAGCCGGCGCGCTTCATCGACCGGCTGCTCGCGCGCGGAGTCGAGGTCGGCACGATCTACCTCGACCTGCTCGGGCCGACGGCGGTGACGCTCGGCGACATGTGGGTCGAGGACACGTGCGACTTCTTCGACGTGACGATCGGCGTCGGCCGCCTGCAGCGCGCCGTGCGCGATCTCGGGCAGGCGTTCGTGATGCGTGGGGCGGACGCGACGCCCGCGGGACGCGTGCTTCTCTCCTCCCTGCCGGGCGACCAACATACGTTGGGGATGTTCATGGTCGCGGAGTTCCTGCTGCGCGACGGGTGGGGGGTGCGCGTGGGCACGCCGGGCACGGCCGATGATCTCGCCGCGATGCTGCGCGACGAGTGGTTCGACGTGGTCGGCTTCTCGGCCGCGTGCGATGTGCGGTTGCTGGCGCTCCGGCACCAGGTGGCCGCGGTGCGCCGTTACTCCCGCAACCCTCACGTTCGCGTTCTCGTTGGTGGAAGAGTCTTCGTCGAGCACCCGGAACTCGCCGCGCGCGTCGGCGCCGACGCGTTCGCCACGTCCGCCGAGGACGCCCCGAGCCGTGCTCGCGCCCTCCTCGATTCACGTAGCAGCTGACGGCGTGGCCCCCTTGCCCAGTGCAAGCAGCGCCCCCGCGCCACGCGGCGGCCGGCCCTTCGGCCTGCAGGGGCGCGCCGCCCTCACGCGCCTCAGCGGCGACGGGGCGGCCGCTCTCCTCGGCGCGCACGACATCGCGGTCGTCGTCGATACGACCGGCACGGTCGTCGACGTCGCCACCAACGTCGGCGCCGCGTCGCGCGGCGCGGCGGCCGACTCGGGATACGCCGAGGTGCTCGACGGGTGGGTGGGGCGCCGCTGGGTGGACACCGTCACCACCGAATCGCGCGGCAAGATCGAGCTGCTCCTCCGCGAAGCGGGCGCGGCGTCGGTCACCCCGCGTCGTCAGGTCAACCACCACGCGCCCGACGGGCACGACTTCCCGGTCGCGTACAGCGCGGTGCGGCTCGTCGACGGCGGCGTGGTCGCCGTCGGTCGCGACCTGCGCGCCGTGGCCGCCCTGCAGCAACGCCTGGTCGAAACGCAGCAGGCGCTCGAGCGCGACTACTGGCAGCTCCGTCACATCCAGACGCGCTACCGACTGCTGTTCGAGCGCTCCGCCGAGGCCGTGGTCGTCGTCGACGCCGCGACGCGCAAGGTCGTCGATGCCAACCCCGCGGCGCGCGCGCTCTTTGGCGTGAGCGCCGAGCGACTCGTCGGGCGCCTGTTCCCGCCCGAAGGCGCCGCGCGCGCGCAGCAGGCGCTCGACGATCTCCTCGTCACGACGCGCCTCGACGCGCAGGGGGACGACATCGAGTTGACGCTCGACGACGGGCGTCGCGTGCGCGCGTCGGCGTCGTGCCTGCGGCAGGACGCGCAGACGCTCTTCCTCGTGCGGTTCACCGAGGTGGGCGGCGCGTCGGCCGCGACGCGCACGCGCTGGTCGGGGGCGCCGCTCGACGTGCTGCTCGACGGCGCGCCCGACGCATTCGTCGTCACCGACGCCGATGCGCGGGTGATCGTCGCCAACCGCGCCTTTCTCGACCTCGCGCAGCTCGCCGACGCCGCGCAGGCCGAGGGCCGCTCGCTTTCCGAATGGGTGGGGCGTCCGGGCGCCGACGTGCCCGTGTTGCTGTCGATGCTGCGGCAGCATGGCGTGCTGCGCCTCGTCGGCACCGCGGTGCGCGGAGAGCACGGCACCGCGACCGACGTCGAGCTGTCCGCGGTGCGCGCGCCCGACGACGACATGGCGCGTCCCGCCGCGATGGCGTGGACGATCCGCGACGTCGGCCGTCGCGTGGGGGCCGGCACCGGCGGCGCGCGCGACCTCACGCGGGCGGTCGAACAGCTCACGGGCTTGGTCGGCCGGGTCTCATTGCCCGATCTCGTGCGCGACACGGTCGAGATGGTCGAGCGACACTTCATCGAGGCGGCGCTCGAACTCACGCGCGACAACCGGACCGCGGCCGCCGAAGTGCTCGGGCTGTCGCGACAATCGCTCTACCTCAAGTTGCGACGACACCGATTGCTGCCGACGGAGCCCGCCGACGCCGATCTCTCTGGCTGACGCACCCGCGCTCCCCGGCAGCGTGCCCACCCGCCCCCTGGCTGTTTCTGCGTCGTTCCTGCCGCCCCGCTCGCCGGGGCTCCTCTTTGCCCCTGGTGTCAACTTGTTATGACACTCCACGCTGTACATTCGTCGGCACGATGACGACGAGTACGATTCCGGCGACGCCGCGCGTCCCCGAGCTCCGCGCGGTGGCGGAGCTGCTCAAACCGGTGACGTGGTTCCCCCCGATGTGGGCGTTCGGGTGCGGGGCCGTCTCGGTCGGGGTGGCCGCGGGGGCGCGCGGGGCCAGCGCGGCGGCGCTCGCGCTCGGGGTGTGCGTGGCGGGGCCGCTCGTGTGTGGGGCGAGTCAGGCGGTCAACGACTGGTTCGATCGGCACGTGGACGCGGTGAATGAGCCGGGGCGCCCGATTCCGTCGGGGCGCGTGCCGGGGATGTGGGGGCTCGGGGTCGCGGTGGCGTGGTCGGCGCTCGCGCTCGCGGCGGGGCTGCTGCTCGGCCCCGCGGGTGGGGCAGCGACGGCGCTCGCGCTGCTGCTGGCGTGGGCGTACAGCGCGCCGCCAGCTCGCCTCAAGGCGAACGGCTGGTGGGGGAACCTCGCGGTCGGCGTGTGCTACGAGGGCGTAGCCTGGATGACGGGCGCGCTCGTCGCGGCCGGTGGGGCGCTGCCCGGGGCGCGCGTGTTCACGCTCGCGGCGCTCTACAGCGTCGGCGCGCACGGCATCATGACCCTCAACGACTTCAAGTCCGTCGAGGGCGACCGCCGGTTCGGCGTCGGCTCGCTGCCGGTCCGCCTCGGGCCGGAGCGCGCGGCGCAGGTCGCCTGTCTCGTGATGCTCGTGCCGCAGCTCACGGTCGTCGCGCTGCTCGCGCATTGGCAGGCGCGCGCGGCTGCGCTCGTGGTTACGCTGTTGGTGGTCGTGCAAGCTGGGCTCATGCGGCGCTTCGTCGCCGCCGTCGCGCCGCGGAGCGCGCTGCGCTACAGCGCGTTCGGGGTGCCGTTCTACGTGTTAGGCATGATGGCCGCCGCCGTCGGCGTGCGGCTACTCACCGCGGGGAGGACGACGTGATGCACGACGCGCGCGGCACGAGCGGGGCGGGCGACCTGTACGACGCGGTCGTGGTGGGCGGCGGGCCCTCGGGCGCGACGGCGGCGCACGAACTGGCCAAGCGCGGGCGGCGCGTGATGCTCCTCGACAAGGCGGGGCGCGTGAAGCCCTGCGGCGGCGCCGTGCCGCCACAGCTGCTCGTCGACTTCGACGTGCCGCGCTCCGCGCTCGTCGCCGAGATCGCGTCGGCGCGGATGGTCTCGCCCAAGGGCCGCGCGGTCGACATTCCGGTCGGCGATGGCTTCGTCGGGATGGTCGACCGCGGCGCGTTCGACGAGTGGCTGCGTACGCGGGCCGCGGGGTTCGGCGCGGAGCGCGTGACCGGGCGTTTCGAGCGGATCACGCGCGAGGGCGACGGCGCGGCGACCGTGTGGTACCGGGAGGGCGCCGGGCGCGAGGGCGCGCTGCGCTCGGTGCGCGCGCGTTTCGTCGTCGGCGCCGATGGCGCGCTGTCGTCGGTCGCGCGGGCCGAGATCCCGGGCGCGGCGCGGATGCGGCACGTGTTCGCGTATCACGAGATCATCGAGCGCCCCGAAGGCGCCGCGGCGGGCGCGTTCTACGACGACGCGCGCTGCGACGTGTACTACCAGGGGCAGCTCTCGCCCGACTTCTACGCGTGGGTGTTTCCGCACGGCCCGCTCTGCAGCGTGGGCACCGGGTCGCTGCGCCAGGGGTTCGACATGCGTGGCGCGGTCGCCGCGCTCCGGCAATCGGCCGGCCTCGCCGGCGCGCGCACGCTCAAGCGCGAGGGCGCGCCGATCCCGCTCACGCCGCTCCGCCGCTGGGACAACGGGCGCGACGTCGTCGTCACGGGTGACGCGGCGGGACTCGTCGCGCCGGCGTCGGGCGAGGGGATCTTCTACGCGATGACCGGTGGGCGCCGCGCGGCCGAGGCGGTCGAAGAGGCGATCCGCACGGGGCGTGCGCGCGCGCTGGCCGGGGCGCGGCGCCAGTTCATGCGCGAGCACGGCGCGGTGTTCTTCGTGCTCGACGTGATGCAACGGTTCTGGTACACTGGCGACGGCCGGCGCGAACGTTTTGTCGCCATCTGTCGCGATCCCGATGTACAGCGCCTTACGTTCGACGCGTACATGCGCAAGCGGCTCGTGCGCGCCAAGCCCCTATCGCACGCGCGGATCTTCGTGAAGAATCTGGCGCACCTGAGCGGCCTCGCCGCGACCTGACGCGCGCCGCCCGCCCCGCCTCGCTGCCCTCCGCAATGCTCCTCTCTCTCGCCGTCGATTACCGGCACGCCGACGTCGCCACGCGTGAGCGCTTCCACCTCACGCCGGAGCGCCTGGAGCGTCTGTACGCCGCCTCACGCGGCGCGTTGGCGGGGGCGCCCGCCGGGGCCGCGCACGCGGCCGCGCATGCGGCGGCCCCGCAGGTCGCCGAGCCGGCGGTGGAGCGCCTGGCGCTGGCGACGTGCAACCGGAGCGAGACGTACGCGTGGGTGCCGGCGGCGGCGGCGGGTGGGCGTGCGCTCGAGGCGCAGTACGCGGCGCTCGCGCGGGCGTGGATGGGAAGCGAGACCGGCGCGCGGCAGCTGCTCGCGACCGCGCGCCGTCGCACGGGCGACGCGGTCGCGGCGCACCTGCTGCGCGTCGCGGCGGGGCTCGAATCCCAGGTGTTAGGCGACTCGCAGCTGCTCGGCCAGCTGCGCGCGGCGCACGCGGCCGCCGGCGCGGCCGGCGCGGCGGGCACGGTGCTGCATCGGCTGTTCGAGGGGGCGCTGCACGTGGGCAAGCGCGTGCGCGCCGAGACCGCGCTGTCCAGTGGTCGACATTCGGTGGGCGCCGAGGCCGCGAACGTCGCGATGCGGCGCTTCGGGTCGCTCGGCCACGCGCGCGTCGTCGTCGTCGGGTGCGGCACGACGGGCGACCGGGTGGCGCGACAGTTCGCCAAGCTCGGCGCGCGCGACCTCGTGCTGCTCAACCGGTCGCCCGAACGTGCGGAGCGGCTCGCGGCAGCCGTGGGCGGGCG
>DASWUT010000760.1:0-3601 GCA_036401455.1 Gemmatirosa sp.
CCGCCTGATGTAGCTCACGACGCTCTGGTCGCGGTCGTTCACGTCGACCCACGTGAAGCCCCATGGCTCGTGTTCGCGCCGCCAGAAGGCGCCCTCCGCCCGATACAGCGCGCCTAACGCACGCACGAATCGCGCGAAGCCCGCGCGCGGCTCGGTCTCGCCCGACGCCCAGTCGAGCCCCACGTCGTGGTTCCACTCCTGCCACGGCGCGAGTTCGGTGCCCATGAACACGAGCTTCTTTCCTGGCCGCGTGTACTGATACGCGAGCAGCAGTCGCAGATTGGCCAGACGCTGCCACGGGTCGCCGGGCATCTTGCGCAGCAGCGAGCCCTTGAGGTGCACGACCTCGTCGTGCGACAGCGGCATGATGAACCGCTCGCTGTACTCGTACATCATCGCGAAGGTGAGCCGGTCGTGGTGGTACCGTCGGTAGACCGGATCCTGCGCAAAGTACTCGAGGCTGTCGTGCATCCACCCCATGTTCCACTTGAACGTGAACCCGAGGCCACCGTCCCGCGCAGGCTGCGTCACCCCGGGCCACGCGGTGCTCTCCTCGGCCACCGTGAAGCACCCCGGGCACTCGTCCGCGACGGCCGTGTTGAACGCGCGCAGGAAGTCGATCGCGTCGAGGTTCTCGCGGCCACCGTACTTGTTGGGCAGCCACTGCCCGGCGGAACGCGAGTAGTCGAGGTAGAGCATGCTCGCGACCGCGTCGACGCGCAGCCCGTCGACGTGGAACTCCTGCAGCCAGTACAGCGCGTTGGCGACGAGGAAGTTGCGGACTTCGGTGCGTCCGTAGTTGAAGATCAGCGTCCCCCAGTCGGGGTGCTCGCCCAGCCGCGGGTCGGCGTGCTCGTAGAGCGCCGTGCCGTCGAAACGGCGTAGCGCGTGGTCGTCCTTCGGGAAGTGCGCGGGCACCCAGTCGAGGATCACGCCCACCCCCGCCTGATGCAGCGTGTCGACCAGGAAGCGGAAGTCGTCGGGCGTGCCGTAACGCGACGTCGGCGCGTAAAAGCCGGTGACCTGATAGCCCCACGAGCCGTAGAACGGATGCTCGGCGATCGGCAGCAGCTCGACGTGCGTGTAGCCGAATTCGCGCGCGTGCGCGGCCAGCTGCGGCGCGACCTCGCGGTACCCCAACAGCCGCGCCGGATCGCGCGGGTCGCGCAGCCACGAGCCGAGGTGCACCTCGTAGATCGCGACCGGCTCGTGGAGGGGGCGCCGTGACGGCCGCGCGGCGATCCATTCGCCATCGCCCCACACGTACGCGCCAGGGTCCTCGACGAGGCTCGACGTGCCTGGCGCCTGCTCCATCTTGAACGCGAACGGATCAGTCTTGCGGCGCGGCACCCCCTCGCGCGTGACCAGCTCGTACTCGTAGCGCGCGCCCGGCGCGAGACCGGGGACGAACAGCTCCCACACGCCTGCCGAGCCGACGCGGCGCATCGGGTAGCGCCGGCCGTCCCACTGGCAGAAGTCGCCGACCACGCTCACCCGCTGTGCGTTAGGCGCCCAGACGGCGAACGCGACGCCGTCGACCCCGTCGACCACGCGCGGGTGCGCGCCGAGCACGGTCCAGAGTCGCCGGTGCGTGCCCTCGCCGATGAGATACAGGTCGACGTCGCCGAGCGTGGGGAGAAAGCGGTACGCGTCCTCGGTCTCCCACGTGCCGCCGCTCGCGAAGTGGAAGCGCAGCCGGTAGCGCAGCGGCAGCATCTCGCCTGGCAGGAACGCCGCGAACACGCCCGGCGCCTCGCGCGGCATCGGCAGCGTCGCGACGGCGTCGCCCGCGTGCGCGGCGAGCACGCATTCGGCGCGCACCGCGTCCGGGTGCCACGCACGCACGATCACCCCCGCGGCGGCGTCGACCTCCGCGGGATGCGCGCCGAGCAGGCTGTGCGGCTCGGCGAGTCGCCCCGCCGTGAGGCGCGCGACGTCGTGCGGCGACGCAGGCGGTGCCGGCAGCGCGACCGGGGGTCCCGACGTACTCACGACACGTCCTCGACGTCGGGCGTACCGTCCTCGGGCGCGCCGTCCTCGGGCGCGTCGTCAGCGATGTCGTCATCGTTGCGCTGGTCGGGCGGCACGTACTCCGACGGCTTCTTCGGACCTGTGGTCGTCGCCTGCGCGGCGGCGGGGACCTCCGGGATCGGCGCCGGTGTGCCCGCCGACGCCGGCTCGCGCGGCTCGTGCGTCTCGGGGCTCGAAGGGTCGACATCGCGCGTCGGGCCCGACCCGCCGGTGAACGCGCCGCGCCCGCTGACGGCGAGCGTGTTGACGAGCGCCGCCTCGCCCGGATCCGACGCTGCACCCGAGAGCGCCAGCCGCCGCTCGAGCCCGTAGCGCAGCAGCACGAGCGAGAACCCTTCGACGCGCACCGACGGTCCCTGCACCTCGCCGCGCGTCGCGTCGTGCGCGGTGTCGAGGAGCGTCGCCCACGACCCCGGCGCGTGGTCGCCGTTCTGGTGGTCGCCGTTCGCGCCGCCGAGTGCGGCAGTACCCGCCGCGGCACCCGCGGCGACGGGAAGGACGAACTCGACCGGGTCGAACCCGCCGTTCAGCACGAGCAGCATCGTGTCCCCCTTGATCGGACGCCCGCGGTCGTCGGTTTCGTCGGCCGCGTCACCGTTGATGAGCATGCCGAGCACGCGGCGCGAGCGGTCGCTCCAATCGCCCTGCGTCATCTCGGCGCCGTCCGGGCGCACCCACGCGAGGTCCTTCGCACCCGCCGCCCCGGTGGGTCGCCCGCGGAAGAAGCTGCGCCGCCGGAGCACCGGGTTGGCGTGGCGGATCGCGATCGCCCGCTGCGTGAACTCGCGCAGCTCGTCCTGCCACGGCGCGAGGTCCCAGTCCACCCACGACAGCGCGTTGTCCTGCGCGTAGGCGTTGTTGTTGCCGCGCTGCGTCCGCGCGATCTCATCGCCGTGCGACAGCATCGGGACGCCCTGCGAGAAGGCGAGCGTGGCGATGAAGTTCCGCATCGACCGTCGACGGCGCGCGTTCACGGCGGCGTCGCTCGTCTCCCCTTCCGCGCCCCAGTTGCGCGAGAGATTGTCGTCGTGCCCGTCGCGGTTGCCCTCGCCATTGGCCTCGTTGTGCTTACGTTCGTAGCTGACGAGGTCGCGGAGCGTGTACCCGTCGTGCGCGGTGACGAAGTTGACGCTCGCGTACGCGGCGCGGTCGCTCCACGCGTACACGTCGCTCGACCCCGACAGCCGGCTCGCCAGCTCGGGAACGACGCCCGGATCGCCGCGCCAGAAGCGCCGGACGCAGTCGCGGTACTGCCCGTTCCACTCGGCCCAGCCGACGGGGAAATTGCCCGCCTGATAGCCGCCTGGCCCAACGTCCCACGGCTCGGCGATCAGCTTCACGCGGCTCAGGACGGGGTCCTGGTGGATGATGTCGAAGAACGCCGAAAGCCGGTTCACCTCGAACAGCTCGCGCGCGAGCACCGGCGCGAGATCGAAGCGGAACCCGTCCACGTGCATCTCGGTCACCCAGTAGCGGAGCGAATCCATGATCAGCTGGATCGTCCGCGGGTGCATCATGTTGAGCGAGTTGCCCGTACCGGTGAAATCCATGTAGTACCGCTCGTCGCCGG
>DASWUT010000761.1:0-3256 GCA_036401455.1 Gemmatirosa sp.
ACTGCGTCGGAACGCATGGCCGAGAACTGCGCGCGAAAGGCTTCCACGCCGAACACGGCGGGGTCGAGACGGCACTCCGTCCACGTTCCACGGCGCGCCTCGACCGTGAGCGCGCCGATGGCCGCAAGACTCCGCAGTGCGGCAACGATCGCCGTACGGCCGAAGAGCGTCGTCGCGGCGAGGTCCTGCTGCGTGAGTGTCACGGGATCGCCAACGTGATCGGCGCGGATGCCAGCCGTTCGCGCCGCAATGGCCCGCGTGACGGCGAGTGCGGGCGCGACGCTCGCTCCCCGCGCCTGCAGCGCCGCGCGAAGTGGTGCCCACGCGACCCGCGCCAACACTGGGGCCGAGATCACGGCCTCCTCGACGAGCCGCAACCGGTTGGCCGTCCGGGCAACGACACGGTCAAGCACACCCGCCTCGGTCAGGATCCGCAGCCCCTCGCGTACATCGCGCACCGGCAGGCCGGTACGCTCGACGAGATCGCGGACGTCCTCGGGAACTTCGATCATCCAGAGCGACCGGTCAGCCGTGACGTCCGTACCGCGTGCGATCTCGGCGATGGCGCAGGCCACACCCAGTGCAGCGCGCCGCGCCGCGTCGGACGCCTGCTGATCGCGTGGCAACGCCGCTTCGGCCCTCGCCAGCAACTCCCGCACGGTGTCGAACGCGACGAACACCCCACGCGGTGCCCCGAGAGCAAACACACTGCGCGCCGAAGTACGCGCTCCACTAATTGGCGGGCCGGCCACAACTCGCGACGCGCCCTGCCTCATCGAATGTCACCTGCGGGCCGCGCGCCGCCGCACCCCGGCCCGGTCCGAAACGACGCGTACGTCCGGCGGCGTACGATCGCGCATGCCATCCGCGCTGCATGTCGCCGTATGCGTCGCCAGGATTCCGCCGGGTCCTGCCTCACGAATTGCTCCCTGAAGAGGATCACTCAAACTCGCCGGGTCCTTACCCACCATGCCCAAAACGCGGTGCGATTTGTCCGCGTACGGTCGGGCCCAGATCTGGTGGACGAATATACGAGCGATTCGCGATCGTTGCTGCGGCCACGTGTTCCAACGCCGCGGCTTGGAATACGTCGCTGCACACGTCCCTCGCATGCACCTCACGCGACCTTCGAGCGCCATGTCCGCGGACAAACAGGGAGCCCGTTATACGAACCGGTTTTCAGCTTAGCGAGGCAGCATACGTCCAGGCACACGCGGCTCGGGAGCGCTGCAGGCGCCGTTATGCTCATCCGTCGCGAACGTGGCCACTGAGTTGAGGGCTAAGCACCAACCCTCTGAGTATGCACCCGGCGGATCGTCCACGCGCGTGTTCCTGATGCGTGAGGCTTCCGGCGTCTGAGTATAGACCCGGCGAATGGTCGCGTATGCACCCAGTCGTTGGCCGGCGTAAGACTCGGCGAGTGCGCTGGCCAAACGCTCTGATCCACAACGACTTATGACTGTCTACCCGGTGTTGCTGTGTGTCTGTGTGTTCGTTCTCTCTTGTAAGAGAACAACACCCTAACGACGGCTCGCCCGTGCTTTGCGCACGCAACTGCCAAACATCATCCCGCCTCTAGGCCCGGCTCACGCCCACGTCCGGCCGACGCGTCGGGTCCAGCTGGCGTTCTACCCTCGCATCGGAAACGTCCAGCGACGAGCGTCATCGGACGGCCTAGCTCTGCACTGAGCCGTGTACAGAGCTCGGCTCCCCACGTGCGTACGAGCTTCTCGGCGTGGAAGTCGTCGATTGCGCGTACGACCACTACGTCGCCATCAACGCGCTCCAGCTGTGCACTCGCGAGGTACGTTCCGAAAAGTGCCGCGGGCCGCACCTGATCCTGCACGGCGGCGAGCGCCCGACCCCAGAGATCGTCGGGGAGCGCGAGGGCTGGAACTGCTGTCGCGAGACGTGGCGTCTCCACCGGAGGTGGTGGCGAAGCGGGCGGTGTCGCTCGTCGGCTCCGTCGTGGAGCCGCGACAGACGTTGCCCGCCGAGCGAGCCCAGAGCTGGGCGCAGGCGACGCGTCGACGCCGTCGTTCGCGCTACCAGGCGTGGCATTGATCGTGGCGCCGTCCGCGAGAACTCGGCTCGCCTGCGCATCTACCCCCGCCGTGAACCCCGAGTCTTCGAACTCGTACGCGCCAGACTCGAGCGCCCGGTAGACCCACGCGTTCCAATTGTCGATCCGCTTCGCGCCGTGATAGCCGCGGCGTTCGGACTGTAGGTAGTGCGCGAAGGCCAGTACCTCGCGCACGTAGCCTGGTCGTTCCGCGAGGTAGCGTCGGCCCTGTTCGACCGAGATCCCGTACGCGCGCATGTGACTCAGCAGCATGTGTGTCGCCGTGGGCGCGTCGGGCGGCGCACCACGGAGCAATCCGGCGAGCAGCAGCCGCTCGCCCGGAAAAATGGTGACCTCGTATCGGCCGTGCCCCACACGGGTGACGTTCCCCTCGGCGACCACGCCCGCGGCAGCGAGGGTAGCGAGCGCCGAGCGTACGTTCTCGGCGAGTTTGCCACGTTCGCGCCCGGTGTCGACGCCGAGTTCGACGAGGAAGTCGTCGAGCGACACGACATGTGGCATCTGCGCTCGCCAGCCGCGTACGACGCGGATCGCGAGCACCTGATAGATGCGCTTCGCCCACTCGGATGCGAGGCGGTTGTGGACGTCGACGTCCAGCCACGTTGCGACACCAGCGTCCACGTGCGCCAGCCAGAGCGGGTTCAGACGCAGGTGCCGGATTATGTCCCGGTGTTGTCCGTCGGCGCGTTCCTGCGACTCGACATCGTACTCCAACACCCAGTGTTTGGCTTCGAGTGTCCGGCGCTTGGGACGGCCCTCCGGGAGTAGGGGGGCCGCCGACCCGTCACGCACCGCGGCGGCCGCCGCTGTGTAGTCGATGTCGGCGTTCGTCGTGAGCACGAGCCCCGCGAAGCGGGAGAGCGCGCGTTTGACGGCGTCGAAACGCAGCTTGCCCGCGCCTTCGGGGCGTCCCGTGGCGCGCAGAATGTCGCGGTAGCTCGGGTCGATGAAGCTACCATCCGGGCGCACGCGCCCCTCGGCGGCGAGCCGAAGCAAGCCAAACAGATAATCCTTGTCGAACTGCGTGGGGAGCCCGACCATCTGGCTGCCCTGCACGTGTACCTCAAGGCGGACGCCATCCGCGTACGTGAGCACCCGGTGTTGGTGCGAATCGGCTTCGTTCGCCACGGCGCCGCTCGCCGTTTGCTCGTAGTCGCGCTTCATGGTGCCGAC
>DASWUT010000762.1:0-3433 GCA_036401455.1 Gemmatirosa sp.
CGGCCGTCGTCGGGAGGGCCACGGGGACGCGCGAGCTGGCCGCGCTCGCGCCCGAGGGACTCGTCGGGCGCGCGGACGCGGTGCTGCTCACCAGCGGGTCGGCGTACGGACTCGATGCGGCGGCCGGGGTGGTGCGGTGGATGGCGGAGCGCGGGCGCGGCTTCGCGGTGGGTGCGGGCGTGGTGCCGATCGTGCCGGCGGCGGTGCTCTTCGACCTCGCGCCGTTAGGCAGCTTCGATGCGCGGCCGACGCCGGCGATGGCGTACGCGGCCTGCGATGCGGCCGCGTCGGTCGTGACGGCGCAGGGGAGCGTCGGCGCGGGTACCGGCGCGACGGTCGGCAAGGCGATGGACGCGGCGGGCGCGATGAAGGGCGGCGTGGGGTGCGCAGTGGTGGGCGACGGCGCGATGGGCGCGGCCGCCGTCGCCGCGGTCAACGCGTTCGGCGACGTGCGCGACGCATCGGGAGCGATCATCGCCGGCCTCCGCGCACCGGACGGCACCTTCGTCGACACGGTCGGGCTGCTGCTCGCGGGGACGGGGCGTGTGCGGTCGTTCGCCGACGCGACCGGCGCGCCGGCTGCTCGGCCGCAGCCGGGCGCCCCACAGCCGGGCGCCCCGCAGCCGGGCGTGAACACGACGATCTGCGTGGTCGCGCTCTCCATGCCGGTCGATCGGATCGCGCTCGCGCAGGTCGCGCGGGCGAGCGCGGCCGCGCTCGCCCGGCGCATCACGCCGAGCGCGACGAGCTTCGACGGCGACGTGGTGTTCGCGCTCTGCCCCGACGATCCGGTCGCGCCGGCGGAGCCCGCGTCGCTGTTGCTGGCCGAGGTGCTCGCGACCACCGCGCTGGAAGCGGCGATCGAGCGCGCGGTGCGGCACGCCGTCGGCCGCGACGGCGTGCCCGGCCTGGCCGACGCCTAACCCCGAGGACCGACGTCCGAATGCCACCCATGCCCCATGCGGCGCCCGAGGCAACGGTCGCGCTCGTGCGCGTGCCCGTCGCGCCCGTCCACGCGGATCCACGTGTGTCGAGCGCGCAGACGACGCAAGCGACCTTTGGCCACGTGCTCGTGCTGCGCGAGCGGCACGGCGACTGGTACGACGCGCAGACCACGCCGGACGGCTATCGCGGGTGGATCCATGCGGGCTACCTGATCGAGGTCGACGACCCCGCTCCCGCCGTCGCGCAGGCCGCGTCCGATCGGGCAGCCGCCGCCGCCGCCGCGCAGGGATTGCGCGTGTCGCTCGGTTGCACCGCGCGGGCGGGCGGGCGCACGCTGCGCCTGCCGCTGGGCGCGTGGATCGGCCCGGACGTGGACCTGCTCGAGGGCGACGCGCTGCCGATGGACGAGATGCCCGCGCGCTTTCCGCGCGACGGCGAGGCAGTCGCGCGGTCGGCGGCCCGCTACTTCGGATCGACGAGCTACCAGTGGGGCGGCCTCACGCCGTGGGGCGCCGACTGCTCGGGGCTCGTGCAGACCGTGTTCGCGCTTCACGGAGTCGAGCTGCCGCGCGATGCGTCGCAGCAGGCGACGGTCGGCCTCGACGCGGGTCGCGAATTCGCGCTGCACGCGCCGGGCGATCTGCTCTTTTTCTCCGACCGCGACGACGGGCGAGTGACGCACGTCGGGCTCGCGGCCGGCGGTGGGCGGATGATGCACCTCGCGCTCGGCCGGGGTGGGTTCGCCGACGAGGACCTCGCGGGCGACGACGACCCGTACGTGGCCGCGCTGCGGCGGCGGTTCGTGGGGGCGCGGCGGGTGCTCGGCCCGGGTTAGCTTTGTGCGATGACCACGACCGTGCAGGGCGTCGCGCCCGGCCCGTCGGACGTCGTGCCCGCGGACCACGCGTTGCTCGTCCTCATGGCGCTCATCTGGGGCGTCAACTTCAGCGTGCTCAAGGTCGGAACGCGCGACGTCGATCCGGCCACCTTCAACGGCGCGCGCGTGCTGCTCGCGACCGCGACGCTCGCGATCGCCGCGGCCGTCCGCCGCGCGCGGCGCCCGTCGCCTGGTGACGCGCTCCGCCTGGTGCTGCTCGGCATGCTCGGGCACGGCGTCTACCAGCTCTGCTTCATCGAGGGGCTCGCGCGCAGCGAGAGCGGGACGACGGCGCTGATCCTCGCGGGCGGCCCGGCGTTCATCGCCATCGTCGGGCGGATGCTCGGCACCGAGCGGCCGACCGCGCGTGCGTGGGGCGGGATCGCGCTGCAGGTGGGCGGGGTCGCGGGCGTCGTGCTCGGCGCCGCGGCTGCGCGCCCGGCAGGTGCCCAGAACACGGCGACCGGCGTGCTGCTCGTCGTCGCCGCCTCGCTCACCTGGTCGGTGTATGCGGTGCTGCTTAGGCCGCTCGCGACGCGCGTCGACGGGGTCCAGGTCGCGGCATGGACGCTCGTCGGCGGCGCGCTCACGATCGGCGCGGCGGCGGTGCCGGCGATCGCGCATGGCGCGCTCGGCGCGCTCTCCGCGGCCGGATGGGCGGCGATGGGCTACAGTGGCGTGCTCGCGCTGTCGCTCGCGTACCTGTTCTACTACCGCGGCGTGCGCACGGTCGGTGCGGTGCGGACGGCGATGTACACCAACCTGCAGCCGGTCGTCGCTCTCGGCGTCGGCTCGGTCGCGTTAGGCGAACGGCCCGGCGGGTGGCAGCTCGCCGGCGCGGCGCTGATCGGCGCGGGGCTCGTCGCCTCGCGCGACGGGAGGCGCGTCCGTGGGTAGCCGCATCGCCACGACGCGCCTCGTTCTGTTCGACATCGACGGCACGCTCATCCGAGGCAACGGCGCGGCCAAGCGCGCGTTCGAGGCGTCACTGGTCGCCGCGTTCGGCACGGCGGGCGACACGGGCATCCCGTTCGACGGCAAGACGGATCCGCAGATCACGCGCGAGCTGATGCGCTCCGCGGGGTTCGACGACGGGGCGATCGACGCGCGAATGGACACCGTCGTCGCCGGCTACCTGGAGCGGTTGCGCGCCGAGGTCGCCGCGGGCACGGGCGTGTTCGAGGCGCTGCCGGGCGTGCCCGCGCTCCTCGATGCGCTCGCGGCGCGCGAGGACGTCGTGCTCGGACTGCTCACCGGCAACGTCGCCGCGGGCGCTGCCGTGAAGCTCGATGCGGCGCGCATCGACCGCGCGCGTTTCCGGGTCGGCGCCTACGGCAGCGACGCGGAGCACCGCCCTGACCTCCCCGGCGTCGCGCGCCGCCGGGCCGCGGCGATCGTCGGCGCGACGCTCGCCGGCGCGGACGTGGTCGTCGTCGGCGACACGCCGGCCGACATTGGCTGCGCGCGCCCGATCGGCGCGCGGAGTGTGGGCGTCGCGACGGGCCGGTACGGAGTCGACGAACTCGCCGCGCACGACGCGGCTGCGGTCGTCCCGGACTTCTGCGATACGGCGGCCGCGGTCGCCGCCGTGCTGGGGTAGGCGGGCTGCAC
>DASWUT010000763.1:0-1575 GCA_036401455.1 Gemmatirosa sp.
GACTACCCCCCCCGTGATCGACAGTGATGCAAACGGGACGGGGCTCCCATCACCCGGGCGGGGGACCGTGAGCCCCGGGAACTTCGTCACCGTCGCGGTGAGAATTCGCTTCACGTCCGGCGCGGTGAGCGAGGGGAAGTAGGCCATCAACAGCGCCGCCACCCCCACGACGGTTGGCGTCGCCATACTCGTCCCGCTCTCGCGGCCGTACTTGTTGCCGGGGAGAGTCGAGTACACCTCGCCGCCCGGCGCGAACAGGTCGACCGTGCGCTGGCCGTAGTCGGAGAAGCGCGCGGCGAGGCGGTCGCGGCGGTAGGTGGACGCGCCAACCTCGATCCAGTTGGCCGGGCGGCCTCCGCCGATGTATTCCGGCACCGGGTACTGGCCGTCGTGGTCGTTGTCGGCTCCTTCGTTGCCCGCGGCGTGGACCATGAGGACCCCGTGCGCGTCGGCGTAGCGCACCGCACTGTCGACCGCGGGCTTGTCGGGCGAGTACGCCTTGCCGAAGCTCATGTTGATGATCCGCGCGCCGTGGTCGACGGCGAAGCGGATCGCGTTGGCGATGTCCTTGTCGCGCTCGTCGCCGTTAGGCACCGCGCGCACCGACATGATCCGCACGGCCCCTGCGGGCGCGATGCCTCGCATGCCGCTATCGGCCGAGACGGCCGGTCCATGGGGAACGTCGCCCTTGGCCCCGGCGCCCGTGGCCGGCGTGGCCGGCGTGGTCGCCTGGCCCGCGGCGCGCGGCGCGACCGGGAGCGCGGCGATGATCCCCGCCACGTGCGTTGCGTGCGTCGGGTCCGGACCCTCGACGTCGCCGTTGCCGTAGTGGCGCCCGTGGGCGGGCGTGTCGCCAACGATCGGGCGCGGGTCGAAGTCCGGGTTCAGGTCGTAGCGCACCTGGTCTCCGATCTGTTGCCGCGCCTCGCGCAGGTCGGACGGCGTCACGCCCTGCTCGGCGAGGAACAGGTACTGCGCGCGCGCGCGGCGCCCCGCCTCGGTCGTTGGCGCGTAGGCGCGCGCGCGGGCCGCGGTGAGCGAGTCGGGCACCGTGCCGAGGGCGGTCGCGATCACGGCCGCGGCGCTGTCGAACGCCTGGCCGATCTCCTCGTACTGCTGGCGCTGCGCGAGCGCGCGGCGGCGTGCGTCGTCGTAGCGCCGCTCCAGCTCGGCACACGTCGCGTTCACCCCGGGGCCGGTGGGCACCGGGCGCCCCGCGCGGCACGCGGTCGCCAGCCGCGTCAGCTCCAGGCGCTCGTGGTCGATGTCGCGCCCGTCCGCGCCGCCGAGGAAGTTCCAGCCGTGCACGTCGCCGGCGAGCCCGTCTCCGTCCGCGTCGCCCGTGGCCGCGTTAGGCTCGCGCGGGTTCGTCCAGAGCACGCCGCGGAGCGCGGTGTGCGCCGTGTCGACGCCGCCGTCGATGACCGCGACGACGACCTCGCGCTGCGGCGGCGCGCCGCGGAGCAGCTCGCGGATCGCGCGCGCCGCACCCGTCCCGGGGACACCGTCGGTCGTGGGGTCGAGGAGCTGCCAGTCCGCGGGCGGCCCGGCGAGGGTGTCACGCGCGGGCGCGGG
>DASWUT010000764.1:0-2488 GCA_036401455.1 Gemmatirosa sp.
ACGGATGCCGCCCCGTGGCCGCCTCGATCGCCGCCTCGGCCCGGGCCAGCTCCTCGTCGGCCTGCGTCTCGCCGTACGTATGCATCCACACGTCGTGCGAGAATGTGTGGTTGGCGATCTCGTGCCCCCGCTCGGCGAGCGTCCGTAGGCGCCCCGCGTCGGCATCGCGCGCGGCGTCCACGCCGACGAGGAAGAACGTGATCGTCGCGCCGGCCTCGTCGAGCGCGTCGAGCACGCGCGGAACGAACACCGACAGATACGACGGGCGGCGCTCCCACGTCGGGTCGCCGTGCGTCCGCAGGTACGTCCACAGGTCGTCGAGGTCGAGCGACACGCTCGCGACTGGGCGAGTGGCCGACCCCGCGTCGGCGCCTGACAGGCCGGCGCTCAACACACCGCCATCGGCCGCGAGGCGCCTAACGAACGTCCGATCGCCGCAGCGCCCGCCGCGGCCACCTGCAGCGTCTCGTTCACATTGAGTGTGCCGGCCGCGATCTGCGCCGACGTCACGACGAACACTCCCGGCAGCGACGTCTCGACCGGCGGGAGCCACCGCTCCGAGTAGTGCAGCGTCGTGAGAGCGAGCACCTCCCGCGCGCGCGCGACGCGCACGTCGAGCACGTCGTCCGGCCCGACGTGCGGGTGCACCCGCGCGAGCCCGTCGAGGAACGCGCGCACCACCTCGGCGTCCGATTGCTGCCAGATCGGGTCGTCCTGCGCGGCGTAGCGCGGCAGGTAGACGAGCGCGTGCCCACCGACGCGCGCCGGGTCGACGAGCGCGGTCATGTCGATCACCGCCGTGAACGGCAGCCCCGCGTCGGTGATGTTCGTGACGTAGTAGCCGCCCGCGGGCGGCCGCCGGAGCAGCGCCGTCACGCAGACGATCCCCTGGTAGGTGACGCCTCGCAGGCGCTCGCGTTCGGCCGCGGTGAGCTGCGGCGCCATCGCCGCGATCCGTCCGGTCGGCACCGTGAGCGCGAC
Source organism: Gemmatirosa sp. (assembly GCA_036401455.1). Classification (GTDB taxonomy): domain Bacteria; phylum Gemmatimonadota; class Gemmatimonadetes; order Gemmatimonadales; family Gemmatimonadaceae; genus BPUI01. The sequence goes on from DASWUT010000764.1 coordinate 982, forward strand.
CGCGTCGAAATGCAGACGCTCGCCGGTCGCGAGCCGCACGTCGACCCCGCCGCCCGGACCGTCGTCCGCCGCCCGGTCGCATACCTCGGCCACGGCGGCGCCGCACCGCACGGTCACGCCCCGTGCGTCGAGGTGCTCGGCGAACCGCGCCAGCACGCCGGCGTAGCCGCCATCGATCCAGCCGAAGCGTTCCCGCTTCGCCCCCGCCTCGCGCGCGCCGTACAGCCGGGCGATCGTCGCCCAGATGAACGTCGCGCTCGTCTCGCGGTAGTTCTCTCCCAGCTTGCTGCGCAGCAGCGGGAGCCAGATCCGCTCGAACGTGCGGCGCCCCGAGAGGCGGCGCAGCCAGTCGGCCACAGGGATCGCCTCCAGCCGCCGCCAGTCTCGCACGCGGGACGCATAAAGCACCGTGTAGCCCAGGCGCAGCTTGTCGATCGGGCCGAGCGGCGGGAACGTGAGAAAGTCGAGCGCGCTCGACATCGAGCGCAGCCGGCCCTCCGTGTAGAAGCCCGTGCGCGTCGTCCGCCATCGCAACCGGTCAGCGATGCCGAGTTCGGCGAGAAGCGCCTGCAGCGCGGTGTCCGCGGGAAGGACGACGTGGTAGAAGCGGTCGCATGCCCAACCGTCGAGCACCTGCGCGGCGGCGAGCCCGCCAATGTCGGGCGCCGCCTCGAGCACCGTGACCCGATGCCCCTGCTCGCGCAGGCGGAGCGCCAGTGTGAGTCCGAGAATGCCGCCGCCGACGACGCCGACGTGCGGCCGGTCCTCCGACGCGGTGCCAGCCCGTGGCGTGTTCGCTCGCGGGTCCGCGGGCACATCGCGCCGTGCGTCCGGCGAAGCCGTCACATCGGCGCGGGATGCCGCGAGGAACATGGAGATTGCGGTCCGAGTTCGATGCAGCGTCCGGCGAAACGGATGCGTGCGGGCCGGCAAGTCGCGCGAGGAACGCAGCTCGCAACGGCGTCAACCGTCGCCAACACCGCGGTGTCGATACTCTATGACTGCCCTGTCATCACCGCAATAGGATGTGACGTACGCCACGCGTACTGGTTTTCGCTACAACGTCCGAAGCGCAGTCGCGACGCGAGCTGCTGCGCTTCCATCGCCGTACATTCCACGATCCCACGTCAGGCGCGTGCTCGCCACCACACGTCCGACGACCGGCGCGAGCATTTCGAGCGCGTCGGTGTTGACGAGAACGTTTGCGCCGAGCGCGACGGTTTCGGCCCACTCGGTTTCGCTGCGCACGGTGACACAGGGTGTGCCGAGCCAGTACGCTTCGCGTTGCAGGCCGCCCGAGTCGGTGACGACCACGGCCGCGTCGCGCGCGACGGCGACGGCCTCGAAGTACCCGAGCGGCGGGACGACGTGCACGTGGGGTGCGACACAGATTCGGGCAGTGCGGAGCGCGGCACTCGTGCGGGGGTGCGCGGCGAGGACGACGGGCAGTGGAAGACGTGCGAGCGCGTCGGCTGCCGCCGCGAGGTGCGCCGGATCGTCGACGAGC
>DASWUT010000765.1:0-5352 GCA_036401455.1 Gemmatirosa sp.
CCGACGGAGGCCCAGTGAGCGCGCCGGCCGTGTCTAACGGCGAACGCGTGTACCCGTTCGTCGCGCGCCCCGTGCTCGCGATGATGATCTCGATCGCGGTCACACTGCTCGGCGCGGTCTGCATCTTCACGCTGCCGATCAACCGGTACCCGCAGATCACGCCGCCCGCGGTGCAGGTCACGGCCGTCTACCCCGGGGCGAGCGCGCAGGACGTCGCGACTTCGGTCGCCGGCCCCATCGAGCAGCAGCTCGCGGGCATCAACGGCCTGCTCTACTACAAGTCGTCGAACTCGAGCGCCGGCGTGATGAACCTGTCGGTGTACTTCGACATCTCGCGCGACCAGGACCTCGCCGCGGTCGACGTGCAGAACGCGATCTCGGTGGCCAGCCCGCAGCTTCCGGCCGCCGTGCGGCAGAACGGCGTGCTCGTCACGAAGGCGAACGCCGACATCCTGCTCGTCGCGGCGCTCACCTCCTCCAACGCCGGCGACGACGCGGCGTACCTCACCAACTACGGCAAACTCTACGTCGAGAACGAGCTCAAGAGCCTGCCCGGCGTCGGCAACGCGACGTTCTTCGCGCCGCTCGACTTCTCGATGCTGCTCGACCTCGACCCGGAGAAGATGGCGCAGCTCGGCATCACAGTCGGCGACGTCTCGGCGGCGGTGCAGGACCAGAACGCGACGAAGCCGAGCGGTCAGTTAGGCCGCGAGCCGTCCCCGAACGGCACGCAGCTGACGATTCCGGTGAGCACGACCGGGCAGCTCACGACCCCCGAGCAGTTCGGCGCGATCATCGTCCGCGCGCGTTCCGACGGCTCGCTCGTGCGCGTGCGGGACGTCGCGACCGTGCGGCTCGGCTCGCGCGGCTACGACATCGCGGGCCGGCTCAACGGGAAGTCCACGGCGCTCGTCGGCGTCTACGCGCGGCCGGGCGCCAACAATCTGAACGTGAAGAAGGCCGTCGTCGCGCGCCTCACCGAACTGTCCAGGGCCTTCCCCGCCGGCGTGCGCTGGGAGCTGCCGTTCGACACCACGCCGTTCATCACCGAGTCGATCCACGACGTGCTCAAGACGCTCGCCGAAGCGATGGCGCTCGTCACGCTCGTGGTGTTCATCTTCCTGCAGAGCTGGCGGTCGACGCTGATCCCCGTGCTCGCCGTACCGGTGAGCATCGTCGGTGCGTTCCTCGGCCTCTACGCGCTCGGCTTCACGATCAACACGCTCACGCTCTTCGGGATGGTGCTGGCCATCGGCATCGTCGTCGACGACGCGATCGTGGTGATCGAGAACGTCGAGCGGATCATGGCCACCGAGCACGTTTCGGCCGCCGTCGCGACCAGCCGCGCGATGTACCAGATCTCGGGCGCGCTCATCGCGATCGTGCTCGTCCTGTGCTCGGTGTTCGTCCCGGTCGCCTTCGTCCCGGGCATCACCGGCGCGATGTACAAGCAGTTCGCGGTGACGAACATCTGCGCGGTCGTCATCTCGGGCGTCGTCGCGCTCACGCTCACGCCGGCGCTCTGCGTGATGCTGCTCCGGGAGGAGCACGTGGGCGCGAAGAAGAACCGCTTTTTCGCCACGTTCGACCGCGGCTTCGGCTGGCTCACCGAGCGGTACACGCGGGCCGCGGGCGGGCTGATGGACCGGGCGCTCGTCGGATATCTCGCCTTCGCGGCGCTCGTCGTGGTCGCCGTCGTGCTCTTTCTGCGCGTGCCCGGCGGCTTCATTCCGGGCGAGGACAAGGGCTACTTCGCGATGGCCGTCCAACTGCCCGACGGCGCGTCGCTCCAGCGGACGACGACGGCCGTGGAGCAGGTCGAAGGGCTGCTGCGACAGGAGCCGTCGGTGCAGAACGTGGTCGCGATCGTCGGGCTCGACCTGCTCTCGCAGGCGAACCAGACCAACACCGCGGTGCTCTTCGTCGCCCTCAAGCCGTGGGAGGAGCGCGCCGCCGGCGACCAGCAGCTCGAGGCCATCCTCGGCCGCACCAACCGGCGGCTGGCGGGGCTGAGCCAGGCGATCGGCTTCGGCTTCAACCTGCCCGAGATCCCGGGCCTCGGCACGACGGCGGGGCTCGAGATGAACCTGCAGCAGCGTTCGGGGAGCGACGTCGCCGCCTTCGCCAGCACGGTGCGCGAGTTCGTCGCGGACGCGAACAAGACCGCCGTACAGGGCGCCAACGGCGGCGTGCGGGTCGACGTGCCGCAGCTGTTCGTCACCGTCGACCAGGACGCCGCGCGCGCGCGGGGGGTCGGGTCGACGCAGATCTTCTCGACGCTGCAGGCGATGCTCTCGACGCTCTACATCAACGACTTCACGCTCTACGGCCGGCCGTACCGCGTGCAGGCCGACGCGCTCGCCACGTTCCGACAGTCGCCGGAGGACGTGGGCCGGTTCTACGTGCGGAGCGCGGGCGGGCAGATGATCCCGCTCACCGCGCTCGTCAGGACCGAGATGCGCGGCGCGCCGAGCCTGCTGACCCGCTTCAACGGGTCGCTCGCGGCGACGATCACCGGGACGCCCAAGCCGGGGCAGAGCTCCGGGCAGATGCTCGCCGCGGTCGAGAAGCTCGTGAACGACAAGTACGCCGCGCGCGGGATCGGCTACGCGTACAGCGGCGAGAGCTACCAGGAGCGCGCGGCCGGCGGGCAGAGCACGACGGTGCTCGCGCTCGCGCTCGTCCTCGTCTTCATCGTGCTCGCCTCGCAGTACGAGAGCTGGACGGTGCCGTTCGCGGTACTGCTCGGGATCCCGTTCGGCTTGTTCGGCGCGATCGTCGGGGTGTGGGCGCGCGGGATGCCCAACGACGTGTACTTCCAGATCGGGTTGTTCGCGGTGATCGGGCTCGCCGCGAAGAACGCCGTGCTGATCGTGCAGTTCGCGACCGACCAGGTCGCCGCGGGCGCGTCCATCAAGGACGCCGCGGTCGAGGCCGCGCGCGAGCGCTTCCGCCCGATCCTCATGACGTCGCTCGCCTTCATCCTCGGCGTGTCGCCGCTCGTGGTCGCCGGCGGGGCGGGCGCCGCGAGCCGCCACTCGTTAGGCATGAGCGTGTTCTGCGGGATGCTCGGCGCGACCGCGCTCGGGGTGTTCTTCGTCCCGATGTTCTTCGACACGATCCGTTCGGCCGTCGCGCGGCGCGGCGCGCCGACCCCCACGCCCGTGGCGCCGGCCGGAGCCTCGGGGCCGTCGGGACCACCGGCGCCGACGCCGCGGCCCGCGCCGGTCGCCGTGCCGGCCTTCGCCAGCGTGCGGGAGGTCCCGTCATGATCCGGCGACTCGTCACCCGCGCGTCCGCCGTGGCCGCGGTCGGTGCGTGCACGTTAGGCGCCTGCGCGGTCGGCCCCTCGACGCGCGTCGCGACCGCGGTGACGCCGGTCGTCGCCGACGCACGCGCCGAGCTCCCGGGCGGCACGCGCGCGCTGCTCGACTCGCTCGCCGTCGTGCGATCGGCCGATCACGGCGTGGCGGCACCGGGCACGGTGTCCGGGAACGCCGGGTCGCCGCACCAGCTCTGGCAGACCACGCGCGTTGCCGTCGACGACGCGCGGACCGGTGTGCACGGCGGCGTGCGAAGCGCCGCGCGCGACCTGGACTGGCTCACGGTGCTGCGCGACCCGCAACTCGTCGCGCTCGTCTCCGAGGCGATCGCCAACAACCCCGACGTCCGCGTGGCCCACGCGCGCGTCCGCGAGTACCGCGCCGCACTCGGCGTCGCACGGAGCGACTTCCTCCCGCAGCTCACCGCCAGCGCCGCGCGCTCCAGCAACGCGACCCCGTTTGCCGGGATCCCGCTGCAGTACAACGCGACCCAGGTCGTCGGCGACGTGTCGTGGCAGCTCGACTTCTGGGGCCGCGTGCGGCGCGGGGCCGAGGCGGCCCGCTTCGACGTCGGCGCGTCCGAGGAGGACGTGCGCGCGACCACGCTCACCCTCGTCGGCGACGTCGCGACCGCGTACCTGCAGCTTCGCGAGGCGGACGAGGAGATCGCGATCGCCGACACCACCGTCGCGTCGCGCCGCACGACGCTCGAGATCGCGCGTGCGCGGTACCGGCAGGGGGTTACCTCCGAGCTGGACGTGCGCACGTTCGAGGCCGAGCTGGCCGACCCCGCGACGCTCGTCGCGACGATTGGACTGGAGCGCGTGCAGCAGGAGAACCGGCTCGCGCAACTCCTGGGGCATGGGCCCGCGCCGATTTCGCGCGGGCGTCCGCTCGACGAGGCGGTCGCGGCGGTGCGCGTGCCCGACTCGATCCCGGGCGCGTTGCTCGAAGGGCGCCCGGACGTGCGCGCGTCCGTCCAGGCGGTGCGGGCGTCGCTCGCCCGCATCGGGCAGGTGACGGCGAGTCGGCTGCCGATCGTCACGCTGAGCGGCGACTACGGCACGCAGCAGCCTGGGTACACGAATCTCTTCCGCGGGAACGGCCGGGTCTACGCGGTGCAGGCCGGCATCTCGGTGCCGCTCTTCCGGGGCGGCAGCCTCGAAGCGCAGGAGCGCGAGGCCCAGGCGCGGGCCGACGAGACCCGCGCGCAGTACGAACAGACGGTGCTCACGGCGCAACGCGAGGCGAGCACCGCGCTCGCCGGCGTGCGGCTCGGTCGCGACCAGCTCGTCGCGCAGGCGACCCAGGTGCTCGCGCTACAGCAGGCGTTCGCGATCGCGCAGGCGCGCTACCGCGGCGGCATCGGGACGTACCTGGACGTCCTGACGGCCCAACGCTCACTGTTCGGCGCGCAGATCACGCTCGTGCAGGACAAGCGGCAGTACCTCGTCTCGACCGTGAACCTGTACCTCGCGCTCGGCGGAGGGTGGGACGTGACCACGCGGTAGACACGCCCCCGACGCGCCGCGGGTTGGCGGGTGAAGGGTTTCCGCGCGGTTCCGCGAATGGTGGAGTGGATCGGTCCAGCAGCCCGAGTCCTGTCATCCCCACTTCTCGAAGCAACCCCATCCCATGCTCACGACCACCACCCCGACCCCCACGCAGATCAGCCAGGCCCAGACCAACCTGGCCAACATGCAGACATATAACCAGTACGTCTATAACCATGGATCCGCCCGGATCACCAACGCCTACATGCTGCTGACGGAGGTCGACAACAGCGACCCCGGCCTGCAGACCGGCATCAACCTCCTCAAGAAGGCCCTCAGCGCGGCGATGAAGCTCCCGATCGCCGCGGCCACCGCCGCCGCCGACCCGATCGTGAGCAAGGGCTCGGCGTTCCTGACCGGCATGCTCGACTCCTGGTCCGGAACCCCACCAGACAGTCTGAACACGAGCTTCGCCACGCTGGTGCTTCGTGTGGAGGCGACGAGTGAAGCGATCGATCTGCAGCTCGCCACGTACC
>DASWUT010000766.1:0-3168 GCA_036401455.1 Gemmatirosa sp.
CGTGACCGTGCGCGACCGCGACGTCGACCTGCACTACGAGGTCGAGGAGCGGGCGGACGGCCCACCGCTCGGCGTCGTGCGGCTGCGCCTCCCCGAGAAGCTCGCCCGCACCCTCGTCGACGACGAGCTGCCGGACCTCGACCGTCCGATGCGCTTCCTCGTCCTCCGTGGCCCGCGCGGTGCCGTGCGCGCCGACACGCTCGACGAGCTGCAGGACGTGCTCGACCGCCCCTGGTCTCCGGACGAGGAGCGGCGCGCGGCCGAGCGCGAAGCCGCTGATCGCAACGCACGGCGCGACGAGCAGCGCGAACGCGCACTCGCCAACGAGCTGTACCGTCACTCGAATGGCCCCCCGAGCGGGCGGTCGCGCGGCGGCGGACGCGGTGCGGGCCCGGGCGGACGCTTCGGGCGGGGGGGCCGCCGGCGTTAAGCATTCCGCAGCGCCGTTGACGATAGGACCGCCCGGTCCTATGATCCCCCGTGTGTCCGAGCACCCCGTCACCGACCGCCGGGTTCAGATCGTCGACGCCGCTGCGCGACTCGTCGCGCAGCGCGGCTTCGCCGGAACGTCGGTCGATGACGTGATCCGCGAAGCGCGCCTCAGTGGCAAGAGTCACTTCTACCACTACTTCCGGTCGAAAGAAGAGCTCGGATACGCGGTCCTCGACCGCCAGTTCGAGCGGTTCGCCGACCGGGGGCTCGCGGTGCTTCGCGAGCCGATGATCGATCCACTGACGCGACTCGCTCTGTTCATCGACGCCCTCGTCGGGGTGCAGGTGGCACGCGGGTGCCGCGAGGGTTCGCCGTTCGGCACGCTCGCGGCTGAGCTGGCGGACGCGCACGACGGATTCCGCGCGCGGATCGCTGATGTCTTCGAGCAGTGGACGGCGCAGCTCGGGTCGCTGCTGCTCGAGGCGCGTGCGCAGCTCGTCGATGGCATCGACGTGGCGCGGCTCGCGCGCTTCATCATCGCGACGCTCGAGGGCGCGATGCTGATGGCGCGCGTGGCCCGCGATCCGGTCGCGCTGCAGGGGATTGCGCACGACCTCAAGCGGTTCGTCGCGGTGCACATGCGCGAGCCCGGCGACTATGCGGGGGTCGCGCCGGTTGCGGGCGTGTCCGCGGAGCGCGCGCCGACGGCGCCACGGGTGCCGCGTACATCCAGCGCGACGGTGGTGGCGTAACAGGCACGGAGATTCTCGACGCCGCGTGGAGTCGGATGGTCGGCATTCGCGACGCACGGCGATAGTCAGGTGGAGCCCGGGGTGGGCTCCTTCACCGGGGTGGTGGGGACGACGAGATGGCGACGATCGACGACACCCGCGACGAGCGGGGTGGTCCAGCGGCCGAAGCGGCCGCCCTGCCGGTGGAGCCGGCACTCACGGCCGAGGAGCGCGCAGCGCGTCGCGCGCAGTTCGAGCGCGAAGCGCTCCAACACCTCGACGCGCTCTACTCGTTCGCGTTGAAGCTGGCCCGCGGACGTGACGACGCGGAGGATCTGGTGTCGGACACGCTGCTTCGCGCCTTCGAGCGATGGGAGCAGTACCGGCTCGGGACGAACATCCGCGCGTGGCTATTCACGATCCTCTACCACGTGTTCGTCAGCCGCAAGCGGCGCGTCGACTCGCGCGAGGTGCAGCCGCACGAGGACGCCGATGGCTGGACCGCGCACGAGCCCGTCGGTGAGGCCGATCCCGAGGGGCGGTTCTACGACTCGTTTCTCGACGAGGAGATCACCCGCGCGATCGCGACGCTCCCGGACGAATACCGTTCGGCGGTGCTGCTGAGCGACGTGCAGGGGCTGCGCTACGCCGAGATCGCGGAAGTGCTGCACGTCCCGGAGGGCACGGTGAAGTCGCGCCTCTTTCGCGGGCGACGGATTCTGCAGCGCAAGCTCGCGCGGTACGCGGTCGAGATGGGATATCTCAAGCTCGCGCCGACGCCGGCCTGAGCGCGAACGGCACGCCGGGCGCGGCCGACCGCCGTATCGTCGCCAGCGCCCTTACATTCGCGACGATGCCCAGCTCGCCCCCGCTCGGACGGCTCAGCCACGTGCTCACCGTGGCCGTCGGGTCGACCAACCCGGTGAAGATCGCGGCCGTGCGCGCGGTCTTCGCCCGGATTGCGCCGCACGCACGGGTCACTGGCATTCCGGTGCCGTCCGGTGTGCCTGACCAGCCGTGGGGCGACGACGAGACCCGTCGTGGCGCGACCGTCCGCGCAGCCGCCGCGCGTGAGGCGCTCAGCGCCGAGCTCGGCGTCGGAATCGAGGGCGGCGTCGTCGACGAAGCGGCCACATCCGCGACATCAGCACGCCAGCTGCGGACATGTGCGTGGGCCGCGGTGGCCGAACCCGACGGAGCCGTGCACCTGGGCGGATCGCTCGCGATGCCACTGCCACGGGTCGTCGCCGACCGCGTGCGGGCCGGCGTGGAACTCGGACACGCCATGGACGCCCTGCTCGGCGCCTCAGGCACGAAGCACGGCGGCGGAGCAGTCGGCGTGTTGACGGCGGGGCTGATCGACCGTCAGCAGGCGTACGAGGTGATCGTCACGTACGCCCTTGCCCCGCTGCTCGTCCCGATGCTCCCCCGGGCGGAGGGTGACACATCGTGAGTGCGGGCAACGGCGGCCGGAGCGCCGGGACAGGAGCGCCGCCGGGCGCGTTCGAGGTGGTCGTGCGCATCGAGTGGGTGGACGTCGATCTCGTCGGGATCGTGCGCTACGGCGCCTACCCGCGGCTGCTCGACGTTGCCGAAGCGGAGCTGTTCCGCGCGGCCGGGCTCGCGTTTCCGCGCGTCCAGTCGGAGTACGGGCTCGTGCTCGTTCGGCGCGTGCTGCACCTCGAATATCTGACGCCGGCGCGCTACGACGCCCTGGTTCGCGTGGCGCTCTGGGTCGTGCGGGCGGGTCGGAGCGCGCTCACGCTCGGGATCGCGGTGCGTGACGGGTCCGGGGACGCCGAGCACGTGCTCGGCTATGTCGTCGTCGTGGCGGTCGATGCGACGACGCTCGCGAAGGCGGCCCTACCGCGCGATCTCGTCGCTCGGGTGAGCGCCGTCACGGCCGTGGACGGCCCGGTCGCGGGCGACGAGCCGGGCACGACGGGCGGGGTGTGAGACGTACAGCCGGGCCCGGTTCCGGAGCCTGCCCGTTCGGCGGGGGTAT
>DASWUT010000767.1:0-10364 GCA_036401455.1 Gemmatirosa sp.
TTCCGACGTTGACGTCGTCAAGGCGCTTGGCCTCGGCGAGGGGCGCCAGGACGTCGAGCGCGTCCGGGTCGCCGGGCTCCTACTGCTCGGGCGCGAGACGGCGATCCAGCGTCTTCTCCCAACACACGAGGTCGCGTTCCAGGTGCTGCGCGGCACACGCGTCGCGGTCAACGACTTCGCCCGATGGCCGCTCATACGGGTCGCGGATGATTTCGCCGCACGTTTCGACGCGCGGAACGAGGAGGAAGAGATCACGCTCGGCGCGGTGCGCGTGGGCATCCCCGACTACAGCCGCGAGGGATTCCGCGAGGCGCTGCACAATGCGCTCATTCACCGCGATTACACGCGGCTCGGCGCCGTGCACGTGCAGTGGCGTGAGGAGGAGCTCGAGGTCATGAGCCCGGGAGGCTTCGTCGACGACGTCCGGCTCGACAACCTGCTGGTCACCGCCCCCGCGCCTCGGAACCCGGTGTTGGCTGACGCATTCAAGCGTATCGGGCTCGTCGAGCGAACGGGGCGTGGCATCGACACGATCTTTCAGGGGCAGCTACGCTACGGCCGCGCGGCGCCAGACTACGCGCGCAGCACCGGGGCGGGTGTTCAGGTCGTTCTCGCGGGCGGGCCGGCAAACCTCGCGTTGGCGCGATTCCTCATCAGCCGCGATTCGCCAAGCCACCGCGTATCGGTCGACGAAATGCTCGTCGTCAACGCCATCTTCCAGGAACGGCGGATCGACGTTGCGAGGGCCGCGACGCTCATGCAGCGCCCGCACTCGGCCGCGCGTGCGGCGCTGGAGCGCCTGGTCGAGGCGGGAGTGCTCGAAGGCCGCCAGGAGCGGCGAGAGCGCGTCTACCACTTCTCTGCCGCGACGTACCGCGCACTGCACGATCCAGCGGCGCACGTCCGCCTACGTGGGATCGAGCCAATTCAGCAGGAGCGGATGGTCCTGCAGTACGTCGACGCGCATGGGCGCATCACGCGCGCGCAGGCCGCGGATCTTTGCCAACTCGGGTCGCGTGAAGCGGCTGCGGTGCTCGGCCGCCTGGTACGGCGTGGTGACCTGGAACTGCAGGGGCAGCGACGGTGGGCCTACTACAGACGGCCCTTACTGGTAGCGACTTGAACGCCCGTGGTTGCTATGAAACGTCTATGACACGTGTCATAGACACCGTCACACACGTTATAGCCGTGTGTCATAGACCGGGCTCCATCATCAGTCGCTGGCGCTCTCACCATATCCTGCAAGCAGTTACGGCACTTGCCTTGGCGGCACAGCCAGGTCCGACCCGTTATTGCGCCGGCATAGCAGTGGGTGTAGAACAGCAAGTTCAAATGCACTCTGCGCAACCGTAGGAGGTGCGTCGACGATGCGAGAACCGCGCTGTAGCGTGCGGACCGTGGCACCTCTATAGTGCCGCTTCCCGCCTCGTACGTGTCCCTCCCTGCGCACGTCCGTCCCGCATGTCGCCCGACACCGACCTCGCCACCCGGATCATCCACGATTCCCCGCCCACCCAGGGCGACGCGAACGGTGCCTGACCGCATTCGCTCGGTGCGGCTGCGCTACTTCCGCGGCGCCACCGGCGTTAGCCAGATCGACTTCGATCCGGGGAAGCCGTTCACACGGCTCTTCGGCGAGAACGGGGCGGGCAAGTCGTCGATCGTCGACGCGATCGATGCCGTGTGCAACGACCGCGCGGGGTCACTCGGGGAACGCAGCTCGACGAACGTGCGCGACCACCTGCCGTCGGCGGATCCGTCAGCCGCGGACGTCGCGGTGGACGCCCTCGACCCGGCGCGCGCCACGCTCGACGATTTGTGGGTCAAGGACGGCCGCCCGGGCGGCCCGGAGCAGGGCGCCGCGGCATGGGCGCAGACGCAGGTCGCGACGAGCGTGGCCGACCTGCGCGCGCGCGGCGAGCGCGCCCACGCTGGGGCGGTCGTCGAAGCCGGCGCCGGCACGTACAACACCGAACTCGTCGCGCTGTTGGCCGAGGTGCAGCGGATGTTGGCGCCGCCGAGCGATCCCAAGGCGTGCCCGGTGTGTGAACGCCCGGTGGACGCCGCCGGCCTTCGGGGCCGACTGGCGGTGCGCGTCACCGAAGCCCGGTCGCTCACGGAAGCGCTCCGTGCATCCAAGCTCACGGCCAAACAGTATGACGACGCCGCAGCGGCGGCCGGAATGCGCGCCGCAGCCGCACGGCTCGGCGACCGCATTCAGCAGCAGATCGGCAAGCTGCAGGCGCTCCGCGTGGCGCTCGGCCAGGTCGACGCGAGAACTGACGAGCTGGCCGATGCGCGCCGGGCGCACCACGGGCAGCGGATCCTGGAGCTGCTCGTCGCGGAGAGCGCCGGCCTCACGCAGCTGACCGTCGCCACGCACCAGCGGCAGTGGCTGGACTACGTGCGCCACGGCGCGGTCCCGGCCGCCAACGTTCACACGGTCGAGTTGCATCGCTGGAGCGCGCGCCGCGGCGTCGACGCGTCGTCGGTGAAGCCGTCGGTCGACGAACTGCACACGTTGCTGGACGCGCCCAAACTCGGCCGGCAGAAGGTCGCCTCGCTCGGCGGCGTGCTGTTGGAGCACGCACTCGACGCGCTCGCGGTGATGCTGGGCGTCTCGATGTCGCGCGGGACCGACCGGTACACGCTCGGCAGCTACAGCGGCGCGCTCTGCACGCCACTCGAGCAGGCGCGCGTGAAGCGAAAGCCGAGCAGCACGGCAGCGCCGAGCGTCGAGATCGCACTGTACCCGCTGTTCGCGCGGGTGGACGGGCTGTCGTTCGTGCGCAACGAGGTCGGCTGCCACTGCGACCCCGACGGGCTCGACCTGCCCGACGCGGACGTGATCCGGTTTGGCGAGTCGACGCGTGACCTGCTGCGCGCGATCAGCTGCGCCGAGTGCGGCGCCATGGCGCGGAAGAAGTCGAACACGCTCGGGTGCCCGTGCGGGCGCCTCACCATTCAACGCGGCCCCAAGCCGGCCGCGGTCCCCGTCTCGCAGGTCGCGTGACCAAGCAGAAGCTCGAACTCACCTGGGTCGGCAAGGACGTGCGTCCGCGGCTGGAGCCGCGCATCCTCGTCGAGGACCCCACGCGCTCGCACCACGCCGCCGCGAACGTCACCGGGCACGACCTGTTCGACAACCGCCTGATCCAGGGCGACAACCTGCTCGCGCTCAAGGCGCTGGAGCAGGAGTTCGCGGGCAAGGTGAAGTGCGTGTTCATCGACCCGCCGTACAATACGGGGAGCGCGTTCACGCACTACGACGACGGCGTGGAGCACTCGCTGTGGCTGACGATGATGCGGGACCGGCTGGAGCTGCTCAAGCGGCTGCTCAGTGAGGATGGCAGCATCTGGATTACGCTCGACGACAACGAGCATGCGTACTGCAAGGTGCTGTGCGACGAGGTGTTCGGGCGGCCTAACTTCGTTGCTAGTGTGATCTGGCAAAAGGTGTTTGCGCCAAAGAGCAGTGCGAGGCACTTCTCCATTGAGCACGACAACGTGCTCGTTTACGCGAAGGGCATCGAGCAATGGCATCGCAACTTGCTACCTCGTACTAGTACGCAGGACGATCGGTACAAGAATCCTGACAATGATCCTCGCGGCCCTTGGGCGTCGGACAACCTTACAGCGCGCAACTATTATAGCCGAGGAACTTACTCTGTAACCACTCCAGCTGGGCGCGTGATTGCCGGACCGCCTAAAGGCAGATATTGGCCTATATCCCCAGAAAAGTTTGGCGAGTGGGATCGTGATCGTCGAATCTGGTGGGGTAAGGACGGCGACGGCATGCCGCGGCTGAAACGGTTCCTGAGCGAGGTTCAGGGTGGGGTCGTCCCGCAGACTGTATGGACGCATTCGGATGTAGGACACACCCAAGAGGCCAAGCAAGAGGTGATGTCCGTGGTCCCGCCCGATGCGGAGGTCTTCCAGACACCGAAGCCGGAACGGCTGTTGAAGCGCATCATGGAGATCGCCACCAACCCCGGCGACCTCGTCCTCGACTCCTTCGCCGGCTCCGGCACGACCGGCGCCGTCGCCCACAAGATGGGCCGCCGCTGGATCATGATCGAACTCGGCGAGCACGCCCACACGCACATCGTCCCGCGCCTAACGAAGGTCGTCGACGGCACGGACCCGGGCGGCATCACCGAGGCGGTCAACTGGCAGGGCGGCGGCGGCTTTCGCTACTACCGCCTCGCGCCGTCGCTGCTGGAGCGGGACCGCTGGGGCAACTGGATCGTGAGCCGCCAGTACGACGCGGCGATGCTCGCCGCGGCCGTGTGCAAGCACGAGGGGTTCACCTACGCGCCGAGCGCGGACGTCTACTGGCAGCACGGGCGCAGCACCGAGCGCGACTATCTCTACGTCACCACGCAGACGCTGAGCGAGGAGCAGCTCAATGCGCTGGCCGAGGAGGTGGGGGCGGAGCAGACGCTGCTCGTCTGCTGCGGCGCGTGGCGCGGCGACGCGGCCCGCTGGCCCAACCTCACGCTCAAGAAGATCCCGCACGCGGTGCTCGGCCGCTGCGAGTACGGGCGCGACGACTACAGTCTGCAGGTGGCCGCGCTGCCCAACGGCGCGGCCGCGCCCGGTGCGACCAACGACGGCGCGCCGCCGGATGCGGAGCCGGTCGCGCCGCGTGGCGGGACGGCCCGGCGCGGGCGCAAGCGCGCAGGCACGCCGAGCGACAACCTGGACGCGTTCGCCCCCAGCGACGAATCAACATGAGCGACGGGACGTCTTCTGGCTGGCTCTACTACGTCGACGAGTCGTACGACGCATCGAAGTTCTGCCTTACAGCGATCGGCCTCAAGCTGGCGACCTGGCGCACGGCGTTTGAGGCGGTGCGGGACTACCGCAAGCAGCTGAAGCAGACGGACGGGGTCCTGCTGCGGACCGAGATCCATGCGCGCGAGCTGGTGAGCGGACGCGGATCGCTCGGCCCGACGGTGATCGGGAAGTAGCGGCGGTCGCGAATCTTCTACGAACACCTCGAGCTGATCGCGTCACTCCCGGACGTGCACCTGTTCAACGTCTGCCTCGATCGCCCCGGGCGTCGTGACGCCCAACTCGATGCGTGGAATCGGCTGCTCAACCGCATCGATCGGACGTGTCGCGAGCGCAACCGGCAGGAAAACGCGCTACGCCGTACGCTCATCTCGCAACTGCAAAGTTCCGCCGGGCAACAGATCACGGCGGACGTCGAGCGGCGGCTGGTTCCGTACAGTGCTCTCGCCCTGGTCGTCGCGGATGAGGGTCACGAGGACGAGATCGTGCGTCTCAAGCGCAAGCTGGCCGTGGTGAACTATCTCCCATCGAAGTTTGGGAGCTGGGGCACGAGTGCGACGAAGAACATGCCGCTCACGAACTTCGTCGAGGACGTGATTTTCCGGGACTCGGCTCGGTCGTACCTGGTGCAGCTCGTCGATTGTGCCGCCTTCGCGCTGCTGAAGCGAGAAACTGCGCCGACGCCGCTCGTGAAGAAATACGCGCTCGATCGCGCATTCGACACGCACCTGAAAGGCGTGTGCTTCCATCCGGCCTCGCCCGGTGATCCCGATGGGATCGTCCGCAAGTGAGTTGCGGGCAAAAAGAAGGGCCGCCCTTGTGGGGCGACCCAAGCAGGGCCGGCTGATCACCCTAAAGGTGGGTCGGTCCCGCATCCACAAGTATAGGCACCTGTCGTGCCGGATTCAAGCCGTTCCGACCGCCTGACTGCCAGCCGAATGACGCTTCTGAGAAACGATCGCCTCGTCGACAGCCTGCACGGCCGGCTGAGTCTTCGCCGTCCGCAGCGCGATTCGTTGGACCTGCTGGCGCGCGTCGCCGGCCCCGGCGCGCTGCCGCTGCGCAAGGACCAGGACCTCGACGCCGCGCTCGCCTTCGTGCGCGGCGAGGCTCCGTCGCTGACGAGCTTCGAGCGCGAGTTCCCGTCGCTCTGCTTCGCGCTCGCGACGGGCGTGGGCAAGACGCGGCTCATGGGCGCGAGCATCGCGTACCTGCACCTCGCGCGTGGGGTGCGGCACTTCTTCGTGCTCGCGCCCAACCTGACGATCTACGACAAGCTCGTGCGCGACTTCACGCCGGGCACGCCGAAGTACGTCTTTCAGGGCATCGCGGAGTTCGCCGTCGACCCGCCCGAGGTCATCACCGGCGACAACTACGAGAGCGGGCGCGGTGTGCGCGGGGGCGACCTGTTTGGCGACCGCGGCGTGCACGTGAACGTGTTCAACATCTCGAAGATCAACAGCGAGGTGCGCGGCGGGGCGGTGCCGCGCATCAAACGCCTCTCGGAGTACATCGGCGAGAGCTACTTCGAGTACCTGGCCGGGCTTCCCGACCTCGTGCTGCTGATGGACGAGAGCCATCGCTACCGCGCCGCGGCCGGGATGCGCGCGATCAACGAGCTGCGGCCCGTGTTGGGCGTCGAGCTCACGGCGACGCCGTTCGTCGAGGCGGGCCCGCGCATCGAGCCGTTCCGGAACGTCGCCTACAGCTACCCGCTCGCGCGCGCGATCACCGACGGCTACGTCAAGGAGCCGGCTGTCGCGACTCGCGAGAACTTCGTCGCCGGCGACTATTCGGCCGAGCAGCTCGAGCGGTTGAAGCTGGAGGACGGCGTGCGGTTGCACGAGGCGACCAAGGTGGAGCTGGAGACGTACGCGCGGCAGCAGAACCTGCCCGCGGTAAAGCCGTTCGTGCTCGTCATCGCGCGCGACGTCACGCACGCCGAGGAGCTGCAGCGGACGATCGAGGGCGAGGCGTTCTTTGGCGGGCGCTACCGCGGCCGGGTGATCACGGTGCACTCCAACCAGCGGGGGGACGAGAAGGAGGAGACCGTCCAGCGCCTGCTCGCCGTCGAGCAGCGCGACGAACAGACCGAGGTCGTCATCCACGTCAACATGCTCAAGGAGGGGTGGGACGTCACCAACCTCTACACCATCGTCCCACTGCGCGCCGCCAACGCGCGGCAGCTCGTCGAGCAGAGCATCGGGCGCGGGCTGCGGTTGCCCTACGGCCGGCGCACGGGCGTGAAGGCGGTCGACCGGCTGACGATCGTCGCACACGACCGCTTCCAGGAGATCGTCGACGAGGCGCGCCGCGGCGACTCGGTGATCCGGATGGACGTGGTGGTGATCGGGCGCGACGTGCCGGACGCGCCGCAGCAGAGTGTGGTGGTGCCGTCGGTGGTCGAGGCGGCGCTCGCCGTGCCTGCGTCACCCGCGGCGGCGACGCCCCTCGTCACGACGGCCGCGGAGGCGCGCGTGGCGCGGGCCGTGTTCGAGGAGATCCGGCGCTACGAGTACCTGCCGCGGTCGGCCGATCTGCGCGAGGATGCCGTTCGCCGGGAACTCGTCACGCGCGTGGAGCAGCGGCTCGCCGCGGAGCTGGAGGCGGCGCAGCTGACCCTGGACGGCGGCGCACCGGAGGCGACGTTAGGCGTCGAGGCGACACCCGACGTCGCGGCCGTCGCGGACCGCGTGCGCGAGTTCTTCCTCGCGCACACGATCGACATTCCGCGGGTGACCGTGGTTCCCACGGGCGACGTGACGACGGGCTTCCGCAACTTCGACCTCGACCTGCGCGGGGTCGCGTATCAGCCGGTGGACCAGGCGATTCTCGTCCAGGCGCTCGCGAGCGGGGAGCGGGCCCTCGTGGCCGGGAGCACGGACGCCGCGGAAGCCCGCCCCGAGGACTACGTCGTGCGCGCACTGGTCGACTACGACGACATTTCGTACGAGGCGCACGCGGACCTTCTCTACAAGCTGGCCGGCCAGGCGGTGCACCATCTCGCGTCGTACCTGCCCGACGCGGACGCGGTGGACGGCGTGTTGCGCGCCCATCATCGCACGCTCGCCGAGTTGATCCATGCGCAGATGGCCGCGCACTACTGGCAGAGTGCGCCCGGGTACGAGGGGCGTGTGAGCCGGGGCTTCACGACGCTGCGCCCGCTCACGATCACGGCGACCGTCGGCGAACCCGCGCGCGACTTCCGTCACCCCGTCGATGAGCGACGCGACATCCGCCGGATGCGGTTTCAGGGGTTCACGCGGTGTCTCTACCCCGAACAGCGCTTCGACTCCGACCCGGAGCGGCGGTTCGCGGTGCTGCTGGAACGGCCCGACGAGGACGTGTTGCGCTGGGTGAAGCCTGGACCGGGCACGCTACGCATCGACTACGCCTCCGGGAGCGGGTACGATCCCGACTTCGTCGTCGAGACGTCGGACGCAAAGCTCCTCTGCGAACCCAAGCGGAACGACGAGATGCAGGACGCCAAGGTGCAGGCCAAGGCGCGCGCGGCGGCGATGTGGTGTCGGTATGCGACCGAGTTCGAATTACACCACGGAGGTAAACCGTGGTCGTACCTGCTCATCCCGGATGATCGCATCCTCGACAGCGCGACACTGGCCGGGTTGCGAGCGGTGTATACCGTCCTCGCCTAACGCCAGTCGCTGTGTGTCAGCTCGCCAGCCGCGCCACCGCCTCCCCGCCATACGACGTCCCGAGCGCGGCGCGGTACCGCTGCGCCGCGATGCGCTGCACCCCCGGTCGGTCGACCACCTCGGCCCCGGTGCGCAGTGCGCGCGCGAGAGCGAGCGTGTCCGAGAGCTCGCCCCCGCCAGGATCCGCGGTGCATGCTCGCGCGACCGCGTCGACCTCGCCCGGCCCGCACCGCCCGAGCGCCTCGGCGATCGCGACCAGATCGCGCAGCTGGCCCTGGCGGAACGGCCCCGGCTGCACGGCGCGCCGCGGACGGCGGTATCGCGGGCAGGAATGGCGAACATGCCACAAGACGCATGCTGTGGCGCGCGCGCAACGCCCCGCGACCACCGTTGCCGGCTGGGAATCTCGCCGCCGCCGTCAGCGCCCGGACGGCGCGACCCCATGCGGCGGCCGGTCGGGCGCGTCGGCGAGCACGTACGCCCACACCGCGAACGTCGCCACGCAGCGCGCCACGTCTGCCGGGTCGAGCTTGTCGGGCGTGTCCGCATTGGTGTGGTGGTACCAGAAGTAGCGCGACCCGTCGACGTCGAGCGCCGCGCCGGGCACCCCCGCGGCGAGCAGCGGGTCGATGTCGGCCTCGCCTTCCCCGGCCGTGGCCGCGCCTGCGCCGAGCGCGCGGAGCAGCCGCCCGACCGGCGCCACCTGCTCCACCGCCGCCGGCGTGCCGACCAGCCGCATCCCGCTCGGCCGGAACACCCCGTTGTCGCTTTCCATCGCGAACACGTGGTCGGCCAGCTCGGCGCGGTGCGCGGCGAGGTAGCCGCGGCCGCCGCGGCCGCCGTTCTCCTCGTTGGTCCAGCCCACCACGCGCACCGTGCGCCGCGGCGTGAGGCCGAGCCGCTTGAGCAGCCGCACCGCCTCCCACGCCGCGACAAACCCGCCGAGGTCGTCCATCGCGCCCTGCCCCACATCCCACGAGTCGAGGTGGCCGCCGAGCACGACCACCTCTCCGGGGCGCTCGCGCCCGACCAGCTCGGCGACGATGTTGCGCGACGGCGCGTCGGGCAGCGTCTGCGCGCCGAGCCGCAGGCTCACCGTCGGCGTCAGGCCGCGGTCCTGCAGGCGGTGCATCAGCTCCGCATCCTCGACGGTCACCGCGACGGCGGGGATGCGCGGCGCGGTGCTGTCGTAGCGCATCGCGCCGGTGTGCGGCGAGTCGATCGAGTTGGGCGTGACGGAGCGGACGAGCGCGGCCACGGCCCCCACGCGCGCCGCGGCGCTCGCGCCGAGCGCGCGGTAGCGCACCGTTTCGTCGTAGGTGGTGAACGGGACGTCGAAGAGAACGACGCGGCCGCGCGCGTCGGCGGCGCGGCGCGTGAGATCGTCGAAGCTGGTGACGACGAGCACGGGCGCGCTGATCCCGGCCACGGGCGTGCCGACGCTGCCGCCTAACGCGAGGATGTGAAGTGGCTTGCGCCGCGTCACGGTGCCCGCCGCGTCGTGCACGACGAGTTCGGCGCGCTCGTCGCCGCGTACCCAGTGCGGCACCATCACCGGCTCGCCGCGCACGTGGGCGAGGCCGTCGGCGCGCAGCATGGCGAGCATGCGGTCGATCGCCCGCTCGAGCGCGTCCGAGCCCGAGAGCCGCGGCCCGTAGGTGTCGGTGAGCTCGGCCACGCGCCGCCACGCCGTGCTGTCGGCGAGCGCGGCGGCGACGATGCGGTCGGCGGCGGGTTGGTACGACTGGTAGCGGGTCGAGTCGGCGGGCGCGACCGCCGTCTGCGCGGCGGCCGTCTGCGCGGCGGCGGCGCGTGCCGCGAGGACGAGGGCGGCGGCGAGAACGCGGCGTGTCAGGCGCGGCATGGATGACCTGGATGAGGCGTCACGTGGAAGGTCGGTACGGGTAGGGT
>DASWUT010000768.1:0-4850 GCA_036401455.1 Gemmatirosa sp.
GCGACTACCATTGAGGTCTTTCGTGCCCCGAGGGGCCGTACTCGACGCTCCGGTAAGGAGGTGATCCAGCCGCAGGTTCCCCTACGGCTACCTTGTTACGACTTCGCCCCAGTCACTGCGCTCGCCTTCGGCCGGTTGGCCCCTTGCGGGTTCCGACCCGGACTTCGGGCGCTCACAGCTTCCATGGCGTGACGGGCGGTGTGTACAAGGCCCGGGAACGTATTCACCGGGGCGTAGCTGATCCCCGATTACTAGCGATTCCAGCTTCATGCCCTCGAGTTGCAGAGGACAATCCGAACTGAGGCGGGGTTTCGGGATCCGCTCGCGCTCGCACGCTCGCTTCCCGCTGTCCCCGCCATTGTAGCACGTGTGTGGCCCTGGGCGTAAGGACCATGATGACTTGACGTCGTCCCCACCTTCCTCCGGTTTGGCACCGGCAGTCGCTCTAGAGTCCCCGCCCGGCTTACGCCTGCGCTGGCAACTAGAACCAGGGGTTGCGCTCGTTGCGGGACTTAACCCAACATCTCACGACACGAGCTGACGACAGCCATGCAGCACCTGTGCACCCGCCCCGAAGGGCGTCTCAGCTTTCACCAAGACTCCGAGTGCATGTCAAGCCCAGGTAAGGTTCTTCGCGTTGCGTCGAATTAAACCACATGCTCCACCGCTTGTGCGGGCCCCCGTCAATTCCTTTGAGTTTCAGCCTTGCGGCCGTACTCCCCAGGCGGGGCACTTAATGCGTTAGCGCCGGCACCCGGGGGGTCGCTCCCCCAAGCACCTAGTGCCCATCGTTTACGGCGTGGACTACCAGGGTATCTAATCCTGTTTGCTCCCCACGCTGTCGCGCCTCAGCGTCAGCTACTGCGCCAGCAGGCCGCCTTCGCCCCCGGTGTTCTTCCGGATCTCTACGCATTCCACCGCTACACCCGGAATTCCGCCTGCCTCTCGCATGCTCCAGTCGCCCCGTTCGCACGGCCGACCCGGGGTTGAGCCCCGGGCTTTCACCGCACGCGTGAACAACCGCCTACGCGCCCTTTACGCCCAGTGATTCCGGACAACGCTCGCACCCTCTGTATTACCGCGGCTGCTGGCACAGAGTTAGCCGGTGCTTGTTCTCCCGGTACCGTCACACGCGTCAAAACGCGTCGTTCGTCCCGGGCCAAAGGGGTTTACAACCCGAAGGCCTTCCTCCCCCACGCGGCGTCGCTGCGTCAGGCTTTCGCCCATTGCGCAAGATTCCCCACTGCTGCCTCCCGTAGGAGTCTGGGCCGTCTCTCAGTCCCAATGTGGCTGGCCATCCTCTCAGACCAGCTACCCGTCATCGCCTTGGGAAGCCGTTACCCCCCCAACTAGCTGATAGGCCGCGAGCCCCTCCCCGTGCCTGGCTTGCACCAGTTTCGCCTCGCCCTCCAATAGAGCAGGCCGTATGCGGTGTTACCCGGCCGTTGGGCCGGCTATCCCCCACACAGGGGCAGGTCGCTCACGTGTTCCGCACCCGTTCGCCGGTGACCTCTTTCGAAGCCCCCTGACTTGCATGTGTTAAGCACGCCGCCAGCGTTCGTCCTGAGCCAGGATCAAACTCTCCAAGAGAGAATGTCTGCTCATTCCCAAACGCCATCCCATTCACATAGACGCAAATGAGATTGCGTCCGGAATCATTGTACTTCGTGGTCTTGACCTCTCCCCGACGCGAACCAGCACGCCGGATCATTGAGGGCCATCGCACGACCTCGATCTCTCGATTGTCAAACAACGTCGCATTCAACATCGCCTGCGACATCATCCCGATCGGCCCGCGCCGCGTCGGCGCTGCCGGGGAAGGACAAGTATAGCGGTTCGAATCGACCCCGCAAGGGGTTGAAGCAACTTCGTTTCGGACGGGCCGATCGCCTACGCCTCGTCCTCGTCATAACTGTCCTCGTCCCCATCTAGCTCCTCGTCGAGGTCGTCGTCCTCGTCGTCGAGATCCTCGTCGTCATCCTCGTCGTCCAGATCGTCGTCGTCCTCGTCCTCATCATCCTCGAGGTCGTCAACGTCGTCGAACTCGTCGTCGAGATCTTCGCCGATTTCGTCGAGCGCGCCCTCGTCTTCCGGGTCCGCGTCGTCCGGCGTCCCGCGCCGCGCAGAGATGGAATGCAGCGCCTCATCCGCCAGGCCCGCCTGCCACGTCGGCTCGTAGAGATCCGACATATCGAGAGTTCTCCTTGCTAGTTCGTGGTCATGCCGCGACCACCACCCTCGGTCGATGCCGGGCGAGGTCGAGGCGTCGGTCGGCGTACCCCTGCGGCACGCTCGACCGATCGCGCGAGTCCGTTGCGGACGTGCGGAACTCGCGCACTACGGATGCCAACACCGCGCCACACGTGCGGCGCGCGCAAGAAAACACCTCGATGCTGTCGAGTCGAGACATCCGACCCGCCGCAGACCCCGCGCGGATCAGACCGCCGCGCGCTCGCGCTTTGCGTCGCGGGTGACCCGCTTGCGGTCGCTCGCCGCGAGCATGCGCTTCCGCAGGCGGATGCTCTGCGGCGTCACCTCGATCAGTTCGTCGTCTTCGATGTACTCGAGCGCCGACTCCAACGTCAGCACGCGCGGCGGCTCGAGCGAGATGTTCTCGTCGCTCGACTTCGTGCGAATGTTGGAGAGCTTCTTCTCTTTCGTCGGGTTCACGTCCATGTCGCCCGGACGCGAGTTCTCGCCAACGACCATCCCTTCGTAGACCGCATCGCCAGGCGAGACGAACAGTGTCGATCGCTCCTGAAGGTTCATCAGCGCGAAGCCGACGATCGAGCCGGCTTCCATCGAGATGAGCACACCGCGGCTGCGCCCGGCGAGCGGACCGGCCCACGGCCCGTACTCGAGGAAGTTGTGGTGCATGATCCCCGTGCCGCGCGTGTCGGTGAGGAACTCCGACCGATAGCCGAACAGTCCGCGCGCGGGGATGCGGTACATCAGCCGCACGAGCCCCTGCCCCGGGTTCTTCATCTCGATGAGTTCCGCCCGTCGCTGGCCGAGCTTTTCCATCACCGCGCCGAGATAGTCCTCGGGGACATCGATGGCGAGCTCCTCGTAGGGCTCCAGGCGTTCGCCGTTGACACCAGTACGCGTGATGACACGCGGACGCGAAACCTGGAATTCGTACCCTTCGCGCCGCATCGTCTCCATCAGGATGGAGAGGTGCAGTTCGCCACGACCGGCGACCTGCCACGCGTCGGTCGAGTCGGTATCCTCGACGCGAAGCGCAACGTTGCGCTCCAGCTCCTTGTAGAGCCGGTCCCGGACCTGACGCGACGTGACGTACTTGCCGTCCTTGCCCGCGAACGGCGAGTTGTTCACGAGGAAGTCGACCGAGATCGTCGGCTCCTCGACCGAAATGCCGGCGAGGCGCTCCTGATGCTCCGGGTCGGTCAGCGTCGAACCGATCTCGACGCCTTCCATCCCCGCGATCGCGACGACCTCACCAGCAGGCGCCGTCTCGACCTCTACGCGCTCGAGTCCCTCGAAGCGGTAGAGCTTGGTCACGCGCGCGCGCTCCGGGGCACGCGTCGGCTCGAGCGGAATCAGGGCGACGGCGTCGCCGAGCCGCGCCGTCCCGCGCTCGATGCGTCCGATCGCGAGACGTCCGAGGTACGGCGAATAGTCGATCGTCGAGACGAGCATCTGAAACGGCGCGTCCGTATCGCTCGGCGCAGGCGGCACGGTGCCGACGATCGTGTCGAACAGCGGCGCGAGGTCGACGGCGGGCGTGTCGAGATCCATCGTCGCGACGCCGTCCTTGGCCGACGCGTAGACGACCGGTGCCTCGAGCTGGGCCTCGTCGGCCTCGAGCTCGATGAACAGCGAGAGGACCTCGTCGTGCACGCGAAGCGGATCCGCGCCGGGGCGATCGATCTTGTTGATGACGACGATCGGCGTCCGGCCTAACGCGAGCGCCTTGCCGAGCACGAACCGCGTCTGCGGCATCGGCCCGTCGAACGCGTCGACGACGAGCAGCACGCCGTCGACCATCCGAAGGATGCGCTCAACCTCACCGCCGAAGTCGGCGTGGCCGGGCGTGTCGACGATGTTGATCTTCGTGTCCTTCCAGTGGACGCTCGTGTTCTTCGCGAGGATCGTGATGCCGCGCTCGCGCTCGAGCGGGTTGGAGTCCATCACCCGTTCCAGCACGACCTGGTTCTCACGAAACGCGCCGCCCTGGCGGAGCATCTTGTCGACGAGCGTCGTCTTGCCGTGGTCGACGTGCGCGATAATCGCGATGTTACGAATCTGCATATGCGTGTAATCTAGTCGCCCCGGGAAGGGGTCGTGGCCGCGGAAGTCACGGCGCGGTCAACACTTACGCCCTCTCATCCGCGCCGAGCCCGCGTCGAGCCGCCGTCGAGCCGGCGCCGACGCGACGAAGGCCGGCGCATCCGCGCTGAACGGCCCCGGGTCGTGGACCTTGCGGCACGCGGAGTGCGGCGCAGAGTTACCACGACCCGCGCGATGGTCGCCGAACGGGCGACCGCTCGCTCACCGTTCAACCGAGGATCTGCCAATGCACCAGCAGGGACCCGCAGACGATTCCGGAATCCAGAACGCGCACTCGTACCCCCACGGGCGGGGTTACGGCCACGACTACATGCGCGGCGGAGAGGTGTTTGGCGGGTACGGGTACAGCGAGCGCGACGAGTACGAACGCCGACGCGGCGAGTATGGAGTCGCGGCCACGCCGACCGACACCGGCGAGCGGCGGCGAATGGACGACAGCGACCGGGTGAGCTGAAGGCGCGCCACCGAACGCCGTCGGTTCAGCGCGCCTCGGCGAACGACACGTCGACGCCGCGCGTGCGGAGTGCCTGGACGAAGGC
>DASWUT010000769.1:0-4738 GCA_036401455.1 Gemmatirosa sp.
GCACGCGTGATGTGTGCCGAGGCGTGCTGGCGCACGGGAGAGCCGGCCGGAGGGCCGGGCCAGGGTGGCCGGGCGCAGGGCGGCCGGGCGCAGGGTAGCCGAGTGCCCGGGCGGCGTCGCCCGGGCCACCCCGGGCCCCGCGCGGCGGACGGCGGGCGAGTGGAGTAGTAAGCGGGTAGTAAGCGGGCCGAGTCTGGGCGCCCGCTTCTCGATCGCTAGCTTCCCCTGTCTATGCCGTCCACGCCGCTTCCCGTCGCAGACCTCGCCACGCAGGCGAGCAGTGCCGCCCCGCACCCGGCCGGGCCGACCGCTGCCGAGCCGCTCCCCTTCGCTCCCCGCCGCCACACGGTGACGAGCTGGGTGCGCAACGTCCCCGTCGGATCGGCGCACCCGGTCGTGGTGCAGTCGATGACGAACACCGACACGGCCGACGCCGCAGGGACGGTCGCGCAGGTGGCCGCGCTGTTCGCGGCGGGCTCGCAGATCGTGCGCGTGACGGTGAACAACGAGGAGGTCGCGGCGGCGGTCCCCGAGATCCGCGCGCGGCTGGACGACCTCGGGCTGGACGTGCCGCTCGTCGGCGACTTCCACTACAACGGACACCTGCTGCTGACGAAGTACCCGGCCGCGGCGGCCGCGCTCGACAAGTATCGCATCAACCCGGGCAACGTCGGCAACAAGCGGCGCGACGAGAATTTCGCGCAGATCGTGCGCGTCGCGATCGACCACGGCAAGCCCGTGCGCATCGGCGTCAACTGGGGCTCGCTCGACCAGGACCTGCTCACGGCGATGATGAACGCCAACGCTGCGAGCGTCGCGCCGTTAGGCGCAAAGGAGGTCTACATGGAGGCGATGCTCGAGAGCGCGCTCCGCTCCGCCGCGCTGGCCGAGGAGGTCGGGCTGGGCCACGACCGGATCATCATCTCGGCCAAGGTCTCGGTCGTGCCCGACCTCGTCGAGGTGTACCGCCGGCTGGGGCGGCGCTGCGACTACCCGCTGCACCTCGGACTCACCGAGGCGGGGATGGGAAGCAAGGGGATCGTCGCCTCGACCGCGGGGCTGGCGATCCTGCTCGCCGACGGCATCGGCGACACGATCCGCGTCTCGCTCACGCCCAAGCCCGGCGGCGACCGCACCGAGGAGGTCTACGTCGCGCAGCAGGTGCTACAGTCGTTAGGCATGCGCAGCTTCGCGCCGCAGGTCACCGCGTGCCCGGGGTGCGGCCGCACGACGAGCACGTTCTTCCAGCACATGGCCGAGGACATCCAGACCTACCTGCGCGAGCAGATGCCGGTGTGGAAGCGCGCGCACCCGGGCGTGGTCGACATGAAGGTGGCCGTGATGGGGTGCGTGGTGAACGGGCCGGGGGAGAGCAAGCACGCGAACATCGGGATCTCGCTGCCCGGCACGTTCGAGGAGCCCGTCGCGCCGGTGTACGTCGATGGACGGCTGATGACGACGCTGCGCGGCGACCGGATCGTCGAGGAGTTTCTCGTCATCCTCGACGAGTACGTGGAGCGGACGTACCCGGCAACGCGCGAGCTGGCGGGGGTAGCGTAAGGGCTGGAATGGAAGATGGGGAGAGGCGCTGCCGCGGCAGTGCCTCTCCCCACACCGTAATCCGTCGCCCCTTACCCGTGCCCCGGCGTGTGCGTCCCGAGCTCCGTCGACACGGCCCGCAGCTCGTCGACGATGCCGGCGTGGAATCCGGCGCCCGCCAGCCGCGCCGCGGCCTCGCCATACCAGCGCACCCGCGCCGCGGCCCCCTCGGCCACCCGCTGCCACACCGCGTCCGGGAAACTCGTCCGCCGCAGATCGGCGAGCAGCGTGGCCGCGTCGTGTAGCTCGTGCGCCGCGAACGCCCAGCGCGCGGCGCCCGACGCGCCGGAGAGCCGGTCGAGCACGTCGTGCTTCTGCTCCTCGTGCGACAGCTCCACGCCGTCGTCGTCGAAACGGCGACGGGCGACGTGCAGCACCGCCTCGACCGCCCCCGGGCCGAACTTGTCGGCCAGTCGCTCGTGCACGCCGTCCTCGCTCGCCCCGTCGCGCAGCATGTCCTCGACCGCGTGGCGCAGCACGCCCGCGACGACCGTGTCCTCGTCGCAGTCGTAGCGCGTGAGGATCACGGCGACGTTGGCCGGCGCGGTGAAGTACGGCGCTCGCGTGCCCTTGCGTACCTCGCGGTCGTGGTGCTTGGCGGCGAAGGCGAGCGCGTGGTTCACGCGGTCGGAATATCCGGGGACGGCCATCGGGGGGGATTGTAATACGCCGCGGGCGATACCGGGCGGGGCTCAGGGCGCTCAGGCCGCGACGGCGGGCGCCGGCACGGCCGGCTCGGCGAACCACGCGACGATTCGCGCCAGCCCCGCGGCGTCGTTCCCGTCGAACGCGCCCACCCGATCGCTGTCCACGTCCAGCACGGCCAGGAGCGCGCCGGCGCGGTCCCATACGGGGAGCACGATCTCGCTGCGCGACCGCGCGTCGCAGGCGATGTGGCCCGGAAACGCTTCCACGTCCTCGACGATCACCGTCCGCCCCTCCGCCGCCGCCGTCCCGCACACGCCGCGGCCGAACGCGATGTCGAGGCAGCCGAGTGTGCCCTGGTAGGGGCCGACACGAAGCAGCCGGCCCGGCTCGATGACGCGGTAGAAGCCGGTCCACAGGTGGCCGAAGGCGTGGTGGACGAGGCAGCTCACCGTCGCCATTCCGGCGATCGGGTCGTCGACCCCGGCGAGCACCGCGCGCACGTGCGCGTCGAGCTGCCCGTAGGCGTCGCGCTTGGGAAGGTGCTGCAGATCGAGCGTCGTTTCGGCCACGGGGCAGGTCAGGTGTCGTACGTGATGAGCGAGTCAGGGGCGTCATCGCGCCGCTCCTCGCCGGTGCGGCGGTCGAGGGTCTCGCGGCGCTGGCCGTCGCGCCGCTCCTCGCCGGTGCGGCGGTCGACGTCGGGGCCCGCGGGGAGCACGCGCGGCAGGCTGAGCGCGAACACCGATCCGTGGTCCTCGCTGCTCGTCGCCAGCGTGAGATCGCCCCCCATGCCGCGCGCGAGGTCGCGGCTGATGGCGAGCCCGAGCCCCGTGCCCTCCTGCTGCCGCGCGTAGCCGGCGTCGAGCTGCACGAACGGCTCGAAGATGCGCGCGCGGTCCTCGACCGGGATCCCGCGCCCGGTGTCGCGCACGCGGAACGTCACGACGGGGCCGGTCGGACCGTCCTCGGCGCGCGCCTCGAGCGTGACGTGGCCGCCCGCGTCGGTGAACTTGATCGCGTTGCTCAGCAGGTTGAGCAGCACCTGCGACGCCTTCTCGCGGTCGGTCCAGGCGACGGCCGCGTGCTCCTCGGGCACGTCGACGGTGAAGCCGATCCCCTTGGCCGCGAGCTGCGGCGCGATGAGCGACGCGACGTCGGCGGCGAGGTCGGCGATGACGACCTCGCCGATCCGGTAGTCGACGCGCCCGGCCTCGATCCGCGCCAGGTTGAGCACGTCGTTGATGAGGCCGAGCAGGTGGCGCTGCGCGCGCTGGGCACGGTTGAGCGCGTCGCGCTGCTCGGGGGTGACCGGCCCGTGCAGCCCGAGCTCGACGAGCTGGACGTGGCCCGAGATGGCGTTGAGCGGCGTGCGCAGCTCGTGGCTCATCGTGGCGAGGAACTGGCTCTTCGCCCGGTTGGCCCGCTCGGCTTCCGCGCTCGCCCGTTCGGCGTCGGCGCGCGCCTGACGTTCGGCGGCGAGCAGGCGCTCGCGCTCCGCTTCGAGCGTGCGCAGCGCGGTGACGTCGGTGTGGGTCCCGAACCAGCGCAGCGCGCGCGCGCCGCCGGCGGCCCAGATTGGGTTGGCCCGCGACAGGAACCAGCACCACTCACCGGTCGCCGACCGCATCGGGAAGGTGTCTTCCCACGGCGTGCCGTGCGCGATCGCGGCGCGGTAGCCCGCTTCCACGCGATCACGGTGGTCGGGGTGGTGGATCGTCCGCCAGCCGTCGTTCTGCATCTGGTCGGGCGTGGTGCCCGTGTAGTCGTACCAGCGCCGGTTGTACCAGAAGATCGTGCCGTCCGCGCCGGCCATCCACGCGAGCTGCGGCAGGTTGTCGGTCATCTCCCGGAACTCGGCTTCGCTGCGGCCGAGCGCCTCACGCGCGGCCTCGCGCTCGGCGAGGATGCGCGCGCGGTCGGCGGCGACCCGGTAGGCGGCCGCCCCGGCGCGGGTGAGCGTCGTGACCATGACGACGGTGACGGCGAGCACGAGCGCCGCCACACCGACGCGGGCCGTGAAGTAGCCGAGCTCCTCGCCGCGGACGCGCAACCAGCCGAAGGCGAGGGGGACGGCGATGACGACGGGGAGTGCGCGGCGGAGCAGGATCGCCCCCGCGTCGTCGCCCGCGAGCAGGCGCGCCACGCCGCGGGCGGGGCGGGCGAGCGCGATACCGATGGCGAGCAGGGTGAGCGCGACCGCGGTGTTGAGCCCCATCCCGGCGAGCATCCCCGACGGGTTGTAGAGGCGCTGCACACCAAACAGGTAGCCGACGAGGGCGAAGTAGGGGATGAGCAGCCCGGCCCCCGTACACGCCCAGCGCACGAACCGCCCGGCGCGGGCGCGGGCGCCGCGCCCGACGAGGGCAGGTGCGTCGAGCAGCAGGAGCGCGAGGCCTAACACCAGGACCGCCGCCGTCGTGTTGGCGGCGATGCGGCCGCGGGGTGCCAGCCCGCCCACCGGGTGGGCGACCGCGACGGCGCGCGCGAACAG
>DASWUT010000770.1:0-5649 GCA_036401455.1 Gemmatirosa sp.
TGTAGCCCTCGCCCGCGGTATGGGAGCCGAACGTGTTGTAGGTCGGCGCGATCGTGCCGCCGCTGCTCCGTCCTACCTCGCCGACCAGTGAGACGAGCTTCACCCCGAGTCGCACGTCGGCGAAATAGTTGGTCCGCGTCAGTGTCTGTTCCGCCGTCGCGATCGCGCCGTCGTAGGCCGGCGTCGTGTACGCCACGGCGTCGGGCCCGAGGCCCGTCCGCGGCGCGACGTACGCCGACAGCGACGCGCTCGACTGGTAGCGATCCTGTCCAACGCCCGCGGCGACGCCGAGCAGGCGCGCGCGCTTCGACGCGACGAGCCGCCATGCGCGGGTGTGCGCGTCGAGCCCCGAAACGCGCAACGTGTCGTCGCCACTCCGCGCCGTGACGGCGACCGTCGGAAGGTCACGCCGAAGGTATGTCAGCGAAACCCCCGGCACGAACCGACTTTCCTGCAGCAGCCCGAGGCGCGCGCCGACGCCCAGCTTGAGCGACCCGCCGCTCGTCCGCAGCGCGAAATCGTTGCTGGAGTAGTTGGGCACGTAGAACGCGCTCACGAGCGCATCGAGGCCGCCGACGCGCGTGAGGCCGACCGGAACGCCCGCGAACAGCCCCACCCCGATTTCGGCGCCGGGCAACCCGAGCACCTGATTGTTCGTCGGAATCGCCGTGCGCTGCGGGCCGTCGCTGCTGAGCTGCACGTTCTGCAGCTGCGGAAGCCCGCCCTGAATCACATTTGCGCGGAGCCCGACGCTGAAGTGGCCGAGCCCGCCGAGCGCGCTGCCCGTGCCGAGCACTGCGTTGCCGCCGGCAACCGAGGCGCCGAGTTGCGGGGCCATCAGCTGGAACACGTCGACCGCCTTCTGGCAGGCGTCGCGCACGAGCTGCGTCTGGTAGTACGACTGCGCCTGCGGGAGCGTCGGAACCACCGGCAGCGGCGCCGGCGCCGGCGCGCAGTGCGGGTCGAGCATCGCGCCCTGCGCGCTGGCGGCGCGCGCGGCAACGGAGAGTGCCGACGCGGCGAGCGCGACGGCGGCAGCAGGATGACGAATGATCATGCAACGAAGGACGTACGGGTGAATGCGGCGGCGTGGGACGACGACGTCCGCACCCCCCGCTCACCGCAAGACGACTTGCCCCGTACCGGCCGTCACGCACCCAATCGCGTGCGCGTCGACGCCCGCGTCGCGCGCGGACGCGATGACCGCGTCCGCGTCGGCCTGGTCGACCAGCACGCAGAGCCCGATCCCCATGTTGAACGTGCGGTACTGCTCGTCGCGCGCGAGCCCGCCGGCGTCAGCGAGAACGCGAAAGAGGTGGGGCACCTCCCACGCGTCGGTCTCGATCACGGCATCGCAGTCGAGCGGCAGCGAGCGGTCGAGATTGCCTGGCAGGCCGCCACCCGTGATGTGCGCCATTGCATGCACGCGCCCGAGCACGGGCCGCACCGCGGCGAGGTACGACCGATGCACGGCGAGCAGCGCGTCGGCGACGGACGCGTTCGTTCCGGGAAACGCATCCGCGGCACGGAGCTTCAGCCGATCGCTCACGATTCGGCGCGCGAGTGAGTACCCGTTCGTGTGCAACCCGCTGCTCGCGAGTCCGAGGATCACGTCGCCAACGTGCACGCGCTCCGCGCCCAGTACCGAATCCTCCTCCACGACGCCGACGATGAAGCCGGCGAGGTCGAAGTCCGGTGGCGTGTACACGCCCGGCATCTCGGCCGTCTCGCCGCCGATCAGCGCGCAGCCGTTCTCGCGACATCCCGCGGCGACTCCTGCGACGACGGCCTCGACCGCCGCCGGCTCCAACTTCCCGAACGCGACGTAATCCAGGAAGAACAGCGGCAGCGCGCCCTGCACGAGGATGTCGTTCGTGCAGTGGTTCACGAGATCGTGGCCCACGGTGTCGAGGCGACCTGCCTCGACCGCGACCTTGACCTTCGTCCCGACACCGTCCGCGCTCGCGACGAGTAGAGGCGCGCGGCCGCCCGTGGGCATGCGGAACATGCCGCCAAACCCGCCGAACGCGCCGCGTGTACCGGCGGTGCGCGTCGAGTCCACGAGCGCCTTGAGCCGGTGCTTCGCCGCGTCGGCCGCGTCGAGGTCGACCCCGGCAGCGCGGTAGTCGAGCGGCGCGTCGCCCGACATCGTCACGCCGTCGCGTCCGCCGGAAGCGCGGCAACGGGCATTTCGGTCTCGAACGACACCAGCCGGCGGAACGCGGCGACGCGCTCGTCGATCTCCGCACGCGTGAGCGCGATCGTGCGCTCGTTCGAGAACTGCTCGACCGCGAACGAACCCATCGCCGATCCATATACGACCGCGCGGCGCATGTTGTCCTCACTCAAGTCGTCCGTCGCCGCGAGCCAGCCGATGAAGCCGCCGGCGAACGAGTCGCCCGCGCCCGTCGGGTCGAAGATGCTCTCGAGCGGATACGCAGGCGCAAAGAACACCGACTCGCCCGAGAACAGAAATGCGCCGTGCTCACCCTTCTTGATCACGACGTGCTTGGGGCCGCGTGCCATGATCCAGCGCGCCGCGCGCACCAGGTTCGACTCCTCGGTCAGCTGCCGTGCCTCGGCGTCGTTGAGCGTGATCAGGTCGACGTGGCCGAGCAGTGCGAGCAGGTCCGCGCGGCGGCTCTCGATCCAGAAGTTCATCGTGTCGCACGCGACGAGCTTGGGCGTCGCGACCTGGCGCAGCACATCGAGCTGCAGCCGCGGGTCGATGTTCCCGAGGAACACGTACGGGGCGTTCCGGAACGCTTCCGGAATCTGCGGTCGGAAGTGCGAGAACACGCCGAGCCGCGTTTCGAGCGTCTCGGCCGAGTTGAGGTCGTGGCGGTACCGCGCGCGCCAGCGGAAGCTCTCGCCCTCGGCCTGCTCCAGCCCGGTCAGATCGACGCCGCGCGCGCGCAGCGGGTCGAGCTTGTGCAGCGGATAGTCGCTTCCGACGACGCCAACGAGCTGCACCGGGCCGAAGTGGCACGCGGACGACGCGAACATCGTCGCCGAGCCACCGAGCACTTCTTCGGCCTTGCCGTACGGGGTTTCGACCGAATCGAGCGCGACGGAGCCGACGACGAGAACGGACATGTATGGGGAGGTGGGATTTGGACTGGTCGCGCGGTCATCCGCCACGCCGCGCAGGCGAGGTTGGCGTATCGTGTCACGTGCGGCCGGAGCGAGTGCCTCGGCGCCGCGCTGCTCGATGCTGAGCGTTACATCCGATCCGGCGCGGTGATCCCGAGCAGCGTCAGCGCGTTGCGCAGAATGACCTGCGTCGCGCGCGCGAGCGCGAGCCGCGCGGCGGTGAGCGCCGGCTCCTCACCCAACACGTGGTGCTTGTGGTACCACGCGTGCGCGAGGTTCGCTGTTTCGAGCAGGTATCCCGCGACGCGGTGCGGTTCCAGCGACTCGGCGGCCTGCGCGACAACGAGCGGAAAGTCGACGAGCTTGGTGATCAGCTCCTGCTCCGCCGGCTCGGCGAGCAGGCCGTACTCGACCGGCGACGCGAGCATGCCCTCGACGTCGAGCCCTTCCAGGCCAGCATTGCGGAAAATGCCGGACATGCGGGCGTGCGCCATCTGCACGCGGTACACGGGGTTCTCGTCGCTCTCGCTCCGCGCGAGATCGACGTCGAAGACGAGATGCGAATCGCCCTTCCGCATCAGGTAGAAGTACCGCACCGCGTCGCGCCCGACCCAGTCGATCAGGTCGCGGACCGTGACGTAGCTCCCGGCGCGCTTGGAGATCTTCACCTCGTCGCCGCCGCGCATCACCGTCACGAGCTGGTGGAGCACGTATTCCGGATACCCCGGAGGGATGCCGACGCCTAACGCTTGCAGGCCGGCGCGCACGCGCGTCGTCGTGCCGTGATGGTCGCTTCCCTGCACGTTGACGGCGCGCCGGAAACCGCGCTCCCACTTGGTTACGTGGTACGCGACGTCCGGAACGAAATACGTGTACTCGCCCCCCTTCTCGGCACTCCGACGCATCACGCGATCCTTGTCGTCGCCGAACGCCGTCGTGCGGAGAAAGAGCGCGCCGTCCTGCTCGTAGGTCGCGCCGGCATCGACGAGCGCCCGCACGGTGCGTTCGACGCGTCCGTCCGCGTAGAGCGAGCTCTCGAGGTAGTACGTGTCGAAGGCGACGCCGAACGCGCGCAGATCGAGGTCCTGCTCGCCCCGGAGGGCGGCCACGGCGAACTGGCGCATCTGCTCGAACAGATGCCCTTGCTCCGGCCGTTGGCCCTCGGCGATGCGGATCGCGCCCTCGTGCAGCACCTCGCGGTCGGGCGTCCCGTGCGCGGCCACGAACGCGTCCGCGATCTCGACGACGTACTCGCCGTGGTAGCCACCGTCCGGGATCGCGGCGGTCGCGCCCGCACGCTGCGCCACGCGCGCCCAGACCGTCTTGGCGAGGTTCTCGATCTGCGCGCCCGCGTCGTTGTAGTAGAACTCGCGGCTCACCTCCCACCCCGACCACGCGAGGAGCGCGCTCACCGCGTCGCCGAGCGCCGCCTGTCGGCCGTGGCCGACGTGGAGCGGACCGGTCGGGTTGGCCGACACGAATTCGACCACGACGCGCTCGCCGGCCCACGCCGCGTCACGCCCGTAGTCGGCACCCGCCGCGAGAATCGCGGCGATGCCGCGGGCGACGAGCGCCGGGTCGAGGCGGAAGTTGAGGAATCCCGCGCCGGCGATTTCGACCGCGCGCACGCCGGCGGCGCCGAGGTCGAGCCGCGCGACGAGCGCGTCGGCGATCTCGCGGGGCTTGCGACGAAGCGCGCGCGCGAGGACCATCGCCAGGTTCGTCGTCCAGTCGCCGAACGCGGGATCTCGCGGACGTTCGAGGACGACGTCGACGGACTCGTCAGCGCCAAGCGCGCGCGCGGCGGCGACGAGCGCCGAACGGATCGCGTCGGGTCCGGCGAGCGGCGCCGAGCGTGCCTTGGCGTCGAGCAACGTCACGCCGCGCTGCCCGCGCCACCCGACGACGAACCTCCGGACGAGGACCCGCCGGACGAGGACCCGCCGGACGACGAGCTGCCCTTGCCCGCACCTCCGGTCGACGATCCGCCCGACGAGCTCGAACCAGAGCTGCTGCTCGCGGCGCCGCCGTCCGGCTTGCCGCTCGTCGACGTGCTGCCCGACTCCTTTGCGCCGGACCCTTCACTCTTTCCGCCCGATTCGCCGCCCTCGCTCTTGCTCGGCGACGCCCCACCGCTCGTCCGGTGCGCGTTCTTGCCGTAGTCCGTGAGGTAGAACCCGCTCCCCTTGAACACGAGCCCCGCGCCGCCCGAAATCGCGCGTTCCGCGACCGCGCCGCAGATCGGGCAGATGGCCGTGCTCGGCGCGTCGCTGATCTTGTGCATCTGATCGAACGTGTGACCGTTGCTGCAGCGGAACTCGTAAGTCGGCATCGGATCGCTACTTATGGCGGGACCTGGAACGCGCGAAGGATACCGGCCGCCCGCGCCGGCTACAAGTTGCGGCCGTGCGGGCGCAGACGCGGTCGATCGCACGGCATGCGTCTTCCCATCCCGCGCATGCGCGGCGGCACTCCGCCGCCGCGCCCATGCCCTTGCCCAACCACGTCGTGACTGCCCCGCCGCCCGCAGCAACCCAGTCCGACGTTCCGGGAACC
>DASWUT010000771.1:0-1759 GCA_036401455.1 Gemmatirosa sp.
GTTGCGGGCCGCCACGCCAGGGCGGCCCGACGGCGCGAATGTGAACTGGGTATCGCGTGTCGACGACCGGTGGCGCATGCGCACCTTCGAGCGCGGAGTCGAGGGCGAGACGCTCGCTTGCGGCACGGGCGCGGTCGCGGCCGCGACGCTCATCGCGCGCTGGACCGGCGCGAACGCGCCGATCGTCCTCGTGACCTCGTCGGGCCGCCCGGTCGAAGTCACCGTCGCGTCCGCGGCGGAGAGCACCGCGCTACTCGCGGGCGAGGGACGGCTCGTCTTCTCCGGTCAGATCACGTCGCCGTAGCACGCGTCGCGCTTGCGATCGGCAACCGCGGATCCGCGCCGCGGTGGGGCGAGGCCTCGCGGGAATGACGAGGCAGCGTCGTCATCACCGGCGCCAACGCGGGGGTCCAGCGGTACGAAACGCGAACCGCTCAGCCGCTCTGCGCGGGACCCGCTCCTCCGCCGTCAGCGCGGGAACAGCACCGGCAACACGGCGTCCGCCGTGAACATGCAGCGATCGTTGTGTCCACACTCGGGCACGATGATCGCGGCCGGATGCGCCCCGAGCGTCTGCGCGATGTACTGGACGAACGCCTCGCCACGGGCGCGGCGGGTCGGGCCCTGAGCCATCGCGTTCGGCGACGCGTCGAACCCGCCGAGCGGCAGCACGTCGACCTGACCGAGCAGGTACGTCGTCGGGCGCTCGACGAGGTGCTTGCGGAGGTCGTCGTCCGACGTCTGGGCCGTGTAGCCCGTCCGCCGTTCGAGCCCGGCGGGCCACCGGTTGAAGCCCGGCGCGCGCGTCGAGTCGAACGGACCGTAGGTGAACCCCGTGTGGACGCTCTCCTGCGCCGGACCGACCGCCTCCTGCACGGCGGTGGCCGGGTCCGCGTCGCCGACGGGGAGGGGCCGGACGGCGGTCGGCCACGCGTAGCTCGACGGATTGGCGACGACGTATCGGACCTCGACGCCGATCGCGCCGTGCACCTTGTTCGCCATCGCGTAGCGCGCGACGAACTGGCCGCCCGCGGAGTGACCGGCCACGACGATCCGCGCGAGGTTCGGGAACGTCGCCTTGTTCGCCAGTCTGCGGAGGAGTTCGTCCATGAGGTCGAACGACGACAGGGTCGCGTTCGTGGGCGACATGCCGCCGGATCGCCACGTGTCGCCTCGCTCGGGCCAGAGCACTTCACCCGGCGCGACGGGATCGTTTCCGGCCGCGTAGCGCGGAGCGATGATGATCGTGTGGTCGATCGCGCCGGCGAGGAATCCCGCGGCCGTGCTCGTCGCGAAGTAATGATCGGCGTTCCGGCCCGCGCCGTGGACCATCACCAGCGCGCGCGTGATCGCCGGGTTCGCGGCGTCGAGTGCGTGCGTCGTGTAGATCATCGACCGGGCAGGGCCCGCGCCGAACACGACCCATTGCGCACACGCCGCGGTCGCTGTCGTACACGGCGCCGCAGCAGCGGAGGGCGGCCTACCCGCCGTGGGTGCGGTCGCGAGGAGCGCTGCGAGGGCGACGACGGCGGGGCGCATACGCGTTGGCGAGAAAGGTCGGAACGGGCCCAGCGTGTTGTCACGGCAATGATACGGCCCGACGGGGTCAGTTGGCGGCCAGCTCGTCGGCCCTCGATGGAGGCGGCATGATCGCATGTGGCCAAGCGTCGTAACGCTTTATGCGACAACGGGTTCGGCAATCTTCTCCACAGTTCTCCACGGAACGTAGTTTACATAACATTTATTATGAGCGTTCGGC
>DASWUT010000772.1:0-2035 GCA_036401455.1 Gemmatirosa sp.
CATGGCACGCCCGTGCGCGCCCGTCGCCCGCGGTCGCGCTGCTCGCCGGCGCGGCGGCGTTAGGCGCAGGCGCACTCACCGCGGGCGCGGCCGGCCGTCTGGCCGAGCGCGGGCTCGCGCGCGTCGCGGACGCGCGACTCCGGGCGGTGCTCGGCGGGCTGTTGCTCAAACCCGCGTTCTCGGTGCGCGCGCTGCTCGCCGCAGGTGGTGCGGTGGAGCGTGCCCTCCGCAGCGGCGACCTCGCGGCGGCGCGGCGACTGCTCGCCTGGCACCTCGTCTCGCGCGACACGGCGCGCCTGACCGCGTCCGAGGTCGCCGGCGCGGCGATCGAGTCGCTGGCCGAGAACCTCGGTGATGGCGTCGTCGCGCCGCTGCTCGCGCATGCGGCCGGCGGGCTCGCGTTGGCGTACGCGTACCGCTTCGTGAACACCGCCGACGCGATGCTCGGGTATCGCACGCCAGAGCTGGAGTGGTTCGGTAAGGTCGCCGCGCGCGCCGACGACGCGCTGAATCTCGCCCCCGCGCGGATCGCCGCGTCGCTCGTCGCGCTCGCCGCGCCCGCGGGCGGCGGCTCGATCCGTCGTGCGTTAGGCACCGCCCTCGCCGACGCCGGCCGCACGCCGAGCCCGAACGCGGGGTGGCCGATGGCGGCGATGGCCGGCGCGCTGGGTGTGCGACTCGACAAGCGGGGTGGGGTGAGCGAGAATGGCGAGCGGCTGTACGTGCTGAACGCGGCGGGCCGCGCGCCGGGTGTGGGCGACCTCGCACGCGCACGGCGCGTCGTCGGCGCGGCGGCCGGGCTCGCGGCGGCGCTGGTCGTATGAGCTTCGCGCACCGCGGCCCTGCGGGGGACGAGCACCTGCGCCCCGTGCGCGCCGACTTCTCCACCTCGGTCAACGCGTACGGCCCCGCCGAGGCGGTCGTCGACGCCGTGCGCGCCGCGACCACGCCCGCGCGCCTCGCGGCCTACCCTGATCCGACCTGCCGCGCCGCGCGCGAGGCGCTGGCCGCACACGCGGGCGTCGGGCTCGAGTGGGTCGCGGTGGGCGCGGGCGCGGCGGAGCTGATCCTCGCCGCCGCGCTCGCGTTTGCGCACGACGTGCCAGGACGAGGGGACGCCCGCGTGCTCGTTCCGCGGCACGCGTTCGGGGAGTATGCGCGCGCCGCCGAGCTCGCCGGCGCGCGCGTCGTCACGCTCGAGCGCGCACAGTCGATGGCCGAGGCGGTCGCCGCGGTGCGCCCGCGCCTCGCCTTTCTGTGCACCCCCGAGAGCCCGGCCGGGCGCGCGTGGTCGCTCGGCGCGGTGCGCGAGGTCGCGGATGCGTGCGGAGCGGCGGGCGCGCGGCTCGTGCTCGACCAGTCGTTCGACGCCTTCACGCGCGAACCGTTAGGCACCCCCGCCCTGCGCGGCCATCCGGCGGTGCTCCACCTGCGCTCGCTCACCAAGGACCACGCGCTGGCCGGCGTGCGGGTCGGCTACGTCGTGGGAACCGCCGAACCCGTCGCCGCGCTTGACCGGGTGCGGATGCCGTGGAGTGTGTCGACCGCGGCGCAGGCCGCGGCAGTCGCGGCGTGCACCCCCGCGGCGCTCGCGCACGCGCGCCGCACGACGGCCCTCCTCCGCGACGCCGCGGCCGTGCTCCGCGCCACCTTCGCGCCCGCCTGCGACGTGCCGTCCGACGTACACTATTTCCTGCTGCGCGCCGGCGACGATGCGCGCGCTGGGGCGCGGGTGGCGCGCGCGCTCCGCGAGCGGCACGCGCTGCGCGTGCGCGACTGCGCGTCGTTCGGGCTCCCCGCGTACGTGCGTATCGCCGCGCGCACGCCGCCCGAGAACGCGTGCTTCGCGGCCGCGCTCGCCGACGTGCTCGCCCACGACCGCGCGAACCTCCCGCACGCGCCGCTTCGACCTCCGACCGTGGCTGACCTCTGACCGTGGCTGACCCTGACCGTGGCTGACGCGAACGACCCCTCGACCCCGCCCGCCGATGCGGAGGCGACCACGCCGACGGGCCGCCGCGCGCCGCGCCCCACG
>DASWUT010000773.1:0-14309 GCA_036401455.1 Gemmatirosa sp.
GTGCAGCACGACACGGTCACCGCGGTGACGGCCATCCAGCAGATCGCG
The DNA here is from genome assembly GCA_036401455.1 of Gemmatirosa sp. Lineage (GTDB taxonomy): Bacteria > Gemmatimonadota > Gemmatimonadetes > Gemmatimonadales > Gemmatimonadaceae > BPUI01. Next base: position 49 of record DASWUT010000773.1, read on the forward strand.
GGCATCATCGATCAGATCAGCGAGATCTCGACGACGATCGCCGGTGCGGTCGAGGAGCAGAACGCCGCCACCGCCGAGATCTCGCGCAACGTCAGCGAGACCGCGGCCGGCACGGCCGAGGTCAGCGTCAACATCGCGGGCGTCACGGCCGCCGCTCAGGAGTCGGGGCAGACCGCCGGACGGATCCAGCAGGCGAGCAGCGACCTGGCGCAGGAGTCGACCCGGCTCAGCGCGGCCGTCGAGGCGTTCCTGTCCAGGATGCGCATCTCGTGACGATGGTCGAAGGCCCGCCGGTTCGCGTCCTCATCGTCGACGACTCGGCGGTGGTCCGCGGTTCGCTCGGGCGCATGCTCGATGCGGAGCCCGACCTGAAGGTCGTGACCACCGCGACCAACGGGCGGCACGCGATCGACGCCGTCGCCGCACACGCGATCGATGTCGTCGTGCTCGACGTCGAGATGCCCGAGATGGATGGCCTTACCGCCCTGCCGCTGCTTCTCAAGCAGCGGCCGGGCATGCGCGTGCTCATGTTGAGTGCGCACGGCGGCCGCGGTGCCGACGTCACCGTTCGGGCGCTCGCGCTCGGTGCGGCCGACTTCGTGTGTAAACCGCGGGCCGGCGCCCGGGGCGGACCCGCGCGCGTGCTCGACGTGCACGTCGCCGAACTCACGCAGAAGATCCGCGCGCTCGGCCGCAGCGCGCAACGCGTCGCGGCCCGCGCGGAGCCACCCCGCGAGCGCGTTGCGTTTGCCGCGCCGGTGGTGCGCAGCACGTTGCCCACCACCACATCCACGACGGGGCCGGCGGGACCCGCCATACCGGTGCTGCCGCCGCGGCCAGCGGTCGCGCTACGTGAGGCGGCCGTGGTCCCGCGGTCGATGCAGGTGCTCGCGATCGCCTCGAGCACCGGCGGCCCGGTTGCACTCGCCGAGCTGTTAGGCGCACTCCCGCCGAAGCTCGACGTGCCGGTGCTCGTCACCCAGCACATGCCCCCGGAATTCACGCGGCTGCTCGCCGAGCGGCTTGCCGTGGCCGGGCGCCGGCCGTGCGCGGAGGCGCGCGACGGCGAGGTCCTGCGCCGGGGGCACGTGTACGTCGCACCTGGCGACCATCACATGCTCGTCGAACGTCGGGGTGGCGAGGTGCGCGTCCGCCTCACGCAGGACCGGCCGGTGCAGCACTGTCGTCCCGCGGCCGACCCGATGTTCGCCTCCATCGCCGCGGCCTTCGGGCCGGGCGCGCTGGCGGTGGTCCTCACCGGCATGGGGCACGACGGCCGGGACGGCGCCGCAGCGATCGTGCACGGCGGCGGCCGCGTCCTCGCGCAGGACGAGGCCACCAGTGTCGTGTGGGGCATGCCCGGCGCGGTCGCGCAGGCTGGCCTCGCCGCGGCGGTGCTCCCCATCCCACAGATCGCCACGCACGTCGCCGCGTGCTGCGCCACTCGCCCCAAGCTCTCGTGATTAACACCTCGAACGCGCCAGCGCCTGCCGGTGTCGGCGAGTTGGCCCCCGCGGAGTACGCGTTTCTCAGCGACCTGCTCGCCCGCGAGAGCGGACTGGCCCTCGGCCCCGACAAGGGATACCTGATCCGCACGCGCCTCGCACCGGCGGCGGCCGCTTGGGGTGGCGGCACGCTGCGCGGGCTCGTCGCGGCGCTCCGGACGGAGCAGGTGCGCGGCCGCCCCGGCGCGCGCTCCGCGACCCGTGCGGTTTGCGACGCGATGACGACGAACGAGACGCTCTTCTTTCGCGACGGGCACCCGTTCGAGGCATTTCGCGACGTGATCCTGCCGGCTGCCGCGTCCCGTCGCATCACGGCGGGTGGCCCGCTGCGCCCGATCCGTGTCTGGTCGGCGGCGTCCTCCACCGGGCAGGAGCCGTACTCGCTCGCGATCTGCGCCGTCCAGGCGGCCCCCCGCCTCTGCGGCGTGCCCGTCGAGATCGTCGCCAGCGACTACAGTCCGTCCGCGCTCCAACGCGCGCGCGATGGCGTCTACACCGATTTCGAGACGCGCCGCGGGCTGGATCCGGCGATCGCGGCCAGGTTCCTCACTCCGGTGCCCGGCGGGCTCCGCGTGGCCGACGCCCTCCGACGGATGATTCGCTTCGAGGAGCGCAACCTGCTCGAACCGTTCACGGGTCTCGGGGTGTTCGACGTAATCTTCTGCCGCAATGTGCTGCTGTACTTCGACGCGGCGACCAAACGCGGGATCCTCGATCGCATGGCCGAGGCACTCGCGCCCGGCGGAGTGCTGATCCTCGGGGGAGCCGAGACACCGCTCGGGGTGAGCGGGAAGCTGGTGCGAGCGGGAGGGCTGCCGACGCCGGGGTACGAGGTCGGAGAGAAAGGGAAGGGAGAGAGGGAGGCGTCCCGCTTGATCCGTCCCGCTTGATCCGTCGCGCCGTATCCGTCGTCTTCGTTAGGCGGGACGGGGAATCGGAAGAGGCTGTTTGCCGGGCCAGCGGGACTGGAAGCTCGGAGACCCGGTGGTGCAGACTCGGATACTGCGACGGGTGGAGCGGGACGCCGGCGAGCGTGTACGTCGTGGGGCGCAGCGGGAGGTGCGAGATGGCGCGGAACAGGACCCGCGGACGGGGTGGGGCGACAACCCCGAACGGCGGGACGGAGCGCCCGGCCGGGCAGGGCGCGAGCGGGGCGGAGACGGCGGGGGGGGTCGCCCGATCCGTCCCGCCGTGCGCTCGACCCGTCTCGCGGGTCCCGTCCCGCCCCCGCGTCATCCGTCCCGCTGCGTCCGTCGCGCCCTTCCCGTCGCGCCCTCCCCTGCCGCGCCCTGTCCGTCGCGCCCTGTCCGTCGCGCCCGTCCCGTGCACGCCCGCGCGGGTCCCGTGTCGCTCTGAGGCCCCGACCGGCCGCTCGTCCTGTCCCGCGGCTCTTCGTCCGCGCCCCTCTCCGTCCGCAGGTCCTGTCCCGCGCCATCTCGCACGTCCCGCTGCGCCTCACGACGTACACGCCCCCCAACGTCCCGCTCCACCCGTCGCCCCACCCGAATCTGCACCACCGGGTCTTCGACCCATCAGTCCCGCTGGCCCGGCAAACAGCCTCTTCCGATCCCCCGGCCTTACCGAGCCCTCCCCGCCTCCGCGAGCATCTCCGCAAACTCCCCCGCCGGCAACGGCCTCGCAAAATGGTACCCCTGCCCGAGCGCGCACCCCAACGCCCGGAGCACCTCCGCCTGCGCCGCCCGCTCAACCCCTTCCGCGACCACCCTCAACCCGAGCGCCCCTCCCAACGCGACGATCGCGCGTGTGAGCACCGGATCGTACCCCTCCGTCGCGACCCCATCGACGAACGACTTGTCGATCTTGAGCACGTCCACCGGGAACCGCTGCAGGTAGCTCAGCGAGCTGTACCCTGTCCCGAAATCGTCGACCGCGAGGCTGACGCCTAACGCCTTGAGTTCGGTCAGCCGCGCGACCGCAGCGTCGGTGTCGGCGAGCATCGCCGTCTCGGTGATCTCGAGCGTGAGTGCGTCGGCGGGCAGTCCCGCCCCCGCGAGCGCACCGCCCACCTCGGCGACGACGGCCGCGTGGTGGATCTGCGCGGCCGCGAGATTGACGCTGATCGTCGGTGGCGCCGGCGCGGCGTACGGCGCGGTACGCCACGACGCGCGCCAGCGCGCCGCCTCGCGACAGGCCTCTTCCAGCACCCACCGCCCGATCGGGACGATGAGGCCCGTCTGCTCGGCGAGCGGGATGAACTCCGCGGGCGAGATCATCCCGCGGCTCGGATGACGCCAGCGGACGAGCGCCTCCGCCCCGACCACCCGCCCCGTGTCGAGCGCGACGAGCGGCTGGTAGTGCAGCACCAGCTCGCCGCGCTCGGCTGCCCCGCGCAGGTCGTGCTCGAGCGCGCGTCGCTCCTGCGCGCGCTGGTGCATCGCGGGGGCGAACAGTTCGTGCCGCCCCTTACCGCCGTGCTTGGCTGCGTACATCGCGACGTCCGCGAAGCGGAGCAGATCCTCGGCCGCGCCGTCCGCGTCCGTGTCGGCCGTCGCGCCGCCGGCCGCCGCTGCGTCGGCCCCGAGCGCGATCCCGATGCTCGCCACCGGCCGCAGCTCGGCCCCCTGGACGTAAAGCGGCGCGGCGAGCGTGGCGGCGATGCGCTCGGCGGCGACCACCGCCTCGCCCGCGTCGTGCACCCCGCGCAGGAGCACGGCGAACTCGTCGCCGCCGAGCCGCGCGACCGTGTCGGACCCCCGCGTCGCGCGGGGCAGCCGCGCCGCGACCTCGATGAGGAGCGCGTCGCCGGCCGCGTGCCCGAACCCGTCGTTCACCCCCTTGAAGTCGTCGAGGTCGACGTACAGCACCGCGAGCGACGTGCGGCCGCCGGGATCCGCCGCCGCGCGCGCCAGCCGCTCGCGGAAGCGCGTGCGGTTGGGCAGCCCGGTGAGCGCGTCGTGCCGCGCGTCGTGGACGAGCTGCTCCTCGACCCGCTTGCGGTCGGAGATGTCCGTCTGCGAGCCGGCCATGCGGACGACCACGCCTAACGCGTCGACGACGCGCACGCCGCGCAGATGCACCCAGCGGTAGGCTCCGTCGCGGTGCGTGATGCGGTACTCGAGTTCGAAGAGGCTGTCCGGCGGCGCCTGCGGCCGCAGCAGCTCGGCGCGCACGCGCGCGCCGTCGTCGGGGTGGATGCGCGCCAGCCACTCGCGCGGATCGACGCCGACCTCGTCGTCGGCGTACCCGATGATGTCCTTCCAGCGCGGTGAGTAGTAGACCGTGTTCGCCCGTACGTCCCAGTCCCACAGGCCGTCGTGCGCGCCGCGCGCCGTGAGCGCGTAGCGCGCCTCGCTCGCCGCGAGCGCGTCGGCGGCGGAGCGCTCGCGCCGCGCGGTGACATAGAAGACGAGCAGGACCGTGCCCAGATTGCTGACGAAGAGCAGCGGGCTCACGCGTGGCGCGGGAACCACCGCCGCGACGCCGAGCACGCCCGCGACGGTGATCACGCCGTACGCGGCGATCACGCGCGGGCTCTGGATCACCGCGCCGATGAGCGCGGCCACCATCATCATGCCGATGTCGTACTCGCCGGCGAAGGCGTTCAGCCGAAGCAGGTCGAGCACCCACGCCGTGATCAGGACGAGGACCGTGTACAGTGCCACGTAGAACGCGCGTCGCCCGAGCACGTAGGCGAGTCCGGCGAGCGCCGCGCACGCGGCCCCGACCCCCGCCCGGAGTGGCCACGGGTCGATCGCGCTCGGCATCACGCGCTCGTAGACGAAGCCGAACGCGACCACCGCGACGGTCGCCATCACCGCGTTGCGCTGGTGCAGGCGGATGTCGTCGGCCCACACGGCGGACGGGGAGCTCGCGGCCGGCGTAGCGTTCGTGCTCATACGCGCGCGGTCCGGCCCGGCTTGGCCGCGTAGAGCTTGGCGTCGGCGCGCGCGATCGCGGTCTCGAGCGTATCGTCGGGCGCGACCTCGGTCGCGCCGACGCTGAACGCGATCTCGTACGGGCGCCCGGCCGCGGTGGCGGACCGGTTGTGCGCCGCGAGCGCGGTGTGGAGGCGCGCGGCGAGCACGTCGGCGCCTGCGTCGCGCGCGACGCCGACGGCGTAGACCACGAACTCGTCCCCGCCGAGGCGCGCCGCGAAGTCCGCGTCGCGGATCGTGTCGCGGATGACGCCGGCGACGGCGCGCAGTGCGTCGTCCCCGGCGGCGTGGCCGTAGGTGTCGTTGATCGCCTTGAACCGGTCGAGGTCGACGCAGCAGACCGCGTCGACGCGACCGGTGCGCGCCGCACCGCGCCGCTCCTGCGCGGCCATCCGACCGAACCCACGGCGGTTGGACAGGCCGGTGAGCTCGTCCTGCTCGGCGAGGTCCGCGAGTGCAGCGACGAGACGTTCGCGCTCGGCGGCGAGGTGGCGCTCCTCGGTGACGTCCCGCCCGACGCTCGCGATGCCGCTGATGCGCCCGTTCGCGTCGCGGAGCAGCACGTTGTCCCACGCGACCCGGCGGCGCGCACCGTCGCGCGTCAGCACCTCGTTCTCGAGATGCGCCGGGATCGCGCTCGCGTCGCCGGTCGCAGCCGCGCGAGCGAGGCTGACCCGCATTTCGTCCCCGTTCGAGATGAAGCGTGCCAGATCGTCCGTGCCGACCACCTCGCCACGTGTCCAGCCCGTCGCGGCGATCAGGGCGTCGTTGGCGAACGTGACGCGCCCGCCCGTCTCGACCTGCACCGCGAAGGCGCGAATCTGCTCGAGCACGCCGCGGAAGCGCGCCTCGCTCTCGCGCACCGCCTGCTCGGCGGCGATCTGCGCCGTCATGTCGCGCGACGCGCACACCGCACCCAGGAACTCGCCGGCCGAACTGCGGATCGCGCGCGCGTTGGTGACCACTGCGCGGCGTGGCCCACGAGCCGGTGCGATCACGATGTCGACGTCGCGCACGTCCTGCTGAGTCGCAAGCGCGACGTGCAGCGGTGTCTGATCGGGGGGAAACGGCGTAATCCCGTCCGCCCGGAACAGGTCCTCGCGTCCGCCGCGCCACTCGTCGGGCCCCTCGGCCGGCACCGGCGCGGCGTGGAACTCGCGCATCGCGCGGTTGGCCAGCTTGTACGTCCCGTCGGCGCTGAGCACGAGAATCCCTTCCGACAGGCTCTCGAGCACGGCCCGCAAGAAGGAGCGCTCACGCGTCAGTTCGGCCTCCGCCTGACGCCGGAGCAGCACGCTGCCGAGTTGCCGCCCGACGACGCTGAGCAGTTCGAGCTCGGCGGCACCCGCGGCAACGGCATGCCGCGCGTGGAAGCTCAGGACGGCGATGAGCCGTCCATCGGCGATGACGGGGACGGCGAGCCCGCTGCGCAGCCCCGCCGCCTGGGCGAGCGCTCGACGCGGGTAGTCGACGCCCGGTGCGTTCACATCGGGCATCCAGGCCGGGGTGCGATCGGCCGCGGCGCGACCCGGCAGTCCGCGACCCGGCGCGAACGTGTACGCGGCGCTCGCCTTCGCGAAGGCGGCGAGGCGGTCGTCGTCCGGCGCGTGCCAGGCGGGTCCGCGGACGAGTGTGCCGGTCGGGACCTTATCGCCGGGCACGGCGCCACCGGCCCACGCGACACCGGCGTTCCCGATCGGCAGCCAGGTCTCGCCGTACGGCATCTGCGTCGCCTCGCACATCGCCGCGAGTGCGGCCCCGAGCGCGCCCGCCGCGTCCGGCGTGATGCTGATCGTGGCGGTGACGTCGTGCAGGAGCCGCCGCACGGTGTCCGCGCGCTTGCGAGCGGTGATGTCACGCGCGGTGATCGCGAGCCCGATGATCACGCCGTCGGCACCGCGAAATGCGACGACCTGCAAGCCGAGCCACTCAGCGCGCGCGCGTGGGTCGCGCGTCTTGTACTCGGTTTCGTACCGCTCGCCGGTTTCGGCCGCGCGCCGGTAGTGCGTCCAGACGGCGCTGTCACGCACGCCTGGAAACACTTCGCACAGGCCACGCCCGATCAGGTCGCGCGCGGGGATGCCGTAGAGCGTCTCACACGCTGCATTCGCCTCCGTGAAGACGAGATCGCTGACGAGCCCGTCGTCGCTGCGCGCGGCCCCGAGGAGGAAACATGCATCGGGCGACGCGTCGAGCGCCGCCCGGAACCGCGCGTCGGTCGCGCGGATGCGCGCCTCGGCCGAACCCGGGCGGACACGCGAACGCGCGCGGGCGGCGGCGCGTTGCGAGAACCGGAGCACGTCGCGCAGCGACGTCACGGGCGGCATGAGGATCGACGGATCGGGCTGAACGGCGAGCGCGGGGGAGGCGTTTCGAGGACGATCCACGAACGCGGATGCCACACGCGGCGCCCCCCTCGGTCGGCCCCGCTACGGCTCGGGCCCTGGCGGGCGGGACCGTAATGGGCCGGCCGTGGCGGGCCGGCTCCTACGTCGACGTGCCGCCGGCGGGCGCCTCTTCCGACCCCTCGCCTTCGGCGCGCCCCGCGCCGTGCGCCGTTGCGTGTGGAGCTGCAGGTGCGCCCCAACGCCAGTCGCGGATTTCGGGCAGATCCTCGCCGTGCTCGGTGACGTAGGTGCGGTGTGCCGCGAGGCGGCCGTGGCAGTGCGCGGCAAGCGCCTTCCCCTCGGGCGTCGCAGCCAGCCCCGGCACGCGCGCGAGCACGTCGAGCGCGAGGTGAAAGCGGTCGAGGTCGTTGAGCACCGTCATGTCGAACGGCGTCGTCGTCGTGCCCTCTTCCTTGAAGCCTCGCACGTGAAGGTTCGCGTGGTTCGTGCGGCGGTACGTGAGGCGGTGGATCAGGTAGGGGTATCCGTGAAAGGCGAAGATGACCGGCCGGTCGGTCGTGAACAGGGCGTCGAACGCGGCGTCGTCTAGGCCGTGCGGGTGCTCGGACTCCGGCTGCAGCGTCATCAGGTCCACCACGTTCACGACCCGTGTGCGCAGGCGCGGGAGGTACTCGGCGAGGAGCTGGGCACAGGCCAGCGTCTCGAGCGTGGGCACGTCGCCCGCGCAGGCGAGCACGACGTCGGGATCGAGGTCGCCCGTCGTGCCGGCCCACTCCCAGACACCAAGTCCGGCGGTGCAGTGCGCGACCGCGGCGTCCATCGTGAGCCACTGCGCCTCGGGCTGCTTGCCCGCGACGATCACGTTCACGTAATCGCGGCTCCGCAGACAGTGGTCGGCGACGGACAGCAGGGTGTTGGCGTCGGGGGGCAGGTACACGCGCACGACCGACGGCTTCTTGTTCAGCACGTGATCGATGAAGCCCGGGTCCTGGTGGCTGAACCCGTTGTGGTCCTGCCGCCAGACGTGCGACGTGAGCAGGTACGTGAGCGACGGCACCGGCGCGCGCCACGGCAGGCGCTGACACGCCTCCAGCCACTTGGCGTGCTGGTTGAACATCGAGTCGACGATGTGAATGAACGCCTCGTAGCACGAAAAGAGGCCGTGCCGCCCGGTGAGCAGGTAGCCCTCGAGCCACCCCTGGCAGAGGTGCTCGCTCAACACCTCCAGCACGCGCCCGCCGTGGCCGATGTGCTCGTCGGTCGGAAGCGACGCCGCCTCCAACTCGCGGCTCGTCACCTCGAACACCGCGTCGAGCCGGTTGGAGCTGGTTTCATCGGGGCCGAACAGGCGGAAGGTCGACGGGTTGTCGCGCATCACGTCGCGCAGCCACGTGCCCAGCACGCGCGTCGACTCGCCCTCGCGCGCGCCGGGCGCGGGCACGTCGACGGCGTAGTCGCGGAAGTCCGGGAGCGCGAGCTCCTTCGTGAGCAGGCCGCCGTTGGTGTGCGGGTTGGCGCTCATGCGACGCGCGCCCGCCGGCGCGAGTGCGGCCAGCTCGGGGATGAGCGTGCCGTTGGCGTCGAACAGCTCCTCCGGCCGGTAGCTCCGCATCCACGCCTCGAGCTGGTGCAGGTGCTCGGGGTGCTGCGCGAGCCCGGCGAGCGGCACCTGGTGCGCGCGCCACGTGCCCTCGACCGGCAGCCCGTCGACGACCTTGGGCCCCGTCCAGCCCTTGGGCGTGACGAGCACGATCATCGGCCAGCGCGGGCGCTCGGTCACGCCGTCCACGCGCGCGCGGTGCTGGATCGCGTGCACCTCTGCGATCACCGTGTCCAGCGTGGCCGCCAGCTGCTGGTGCACCTGCGCGGGGTCGTCGCCCTCGACGATGTACGGCTCGTAGCCGTAGCCGCGCATCAGGCCGATCAACTCGTCACGCGGGATCCGCGCGAGCACCGTCGGCCCCGCGATCTTGTACCCGTTGAGGTGCAGGATGGGCAGCACCGCTCCGTCGCGCTGCGGGTCGAGGAACTTGTTCGCGTGCCAGCTCGCCGCGAGCGGCCCCGTCTCCGCCTCGCCGTCGCCGATCACGCAACAGACGAACAGGTCGGGGTTGTCGAACGCCGCGCCCGTGGCGTGGAGGAGCGAGTAGCCGAGCTCACCGCCTTCGTGGATCGAGCCGGGCGTGTTAGGCGCGACGTGGCTCGGGATGCCACCGGGAAAGGAGAACTGCTTGAACAGTCGTTGCATACCCGCCGCGTCGCGCGAAACGTGCGCATACACCTCGCTGTAGGTGCCCTCGAGATAGACGTTCGCCACCACGCCTGGACCGCCGTGCCCCGGCCCTGCGACGAAGATCGCGTCGAGGTCGTGGGCCCGGATCGCGCGGTTCATGTGCGCGTACAGCAGGTTCAGCCCCGGCGTCGTTCCCCAGTGGCCGAGCAGCCGCGGCTTGACGTGCGCGAGGGTGAGCGGTTCGCGCAGCAGGGGGTTGGCGAGTAGGTAGATCTGCCCGACCGAGAGATAGTTGGCGGCGCGCCAGTAGGCGTCGATGAGGCGCAGCTCGTCGTCACCGAGCGGTGCTTGGTGGGACGCGGCAGCGAGCACGCCCTCGGGGGCGTCGGGCTGGAGAACGGACGTCATGACGCTCCGGGTGATGGGAAACCGTGAGGTGTCGCCGCAGCGCGCGTGCCATGCGTGGTCCCTACGGCGCATTTGTGACCGCAGGGTTGCAAACGCGCACCCGCGTGGGGTTGGGCTGGATGACCCGGGAGTACCTTCTGGGAGGCGACGGAATCGCTCGCCGCCGCCCCTCCCCCCGCGCCCTCGCCGATGCTCACGAACCGTCCCCTGCATCCGCTCGCCGCCGTCGCGCTCGCGACTGTCACCGCCGCGACCGCTGCGCCGGCGTCACTCCCCGCCCAGCCGGCGCCCGCAGGCGGCGGGTTCAGCGCCGAGCGGCTGGCGCGGATCGACAGCGTGTTCCAGGGCGCGGTGGACCGCGGCGAGCTCGCGGGCGCGGTCGCGCTCGTGTTGCGCGACGGCGCCCCGGTCTATGAACGGGCGATCGGATGGGCCGATCGCGAGGCGGGGCGCCGCATGACGCCGACGACGCTGTTTCGGATCGCGTCGCAAACGAAGGCGCTGACGAGCGTCGCGGTGATGATGCTCGTCGAGGAGGGGCGGCTCGGGCTGTCGGACCCGGTTGCACGCTACCTGCCCGCGTTCGCGCGCACCAGCGTCGCCGTGCGCGCCGACACCGGACGCGCGATCGTTCCGGCGCGGCGTGCGATCACGATCCGCGACCTGCTCACGCACACGTCGGGCGTGTCGTACGGCACGGACAGCGTCGTCGCGCCGCTCTACGCGGGGCGCGGCCTCGGACCCGCGGCGGGCTACGGCTGGTACCTCGCCGACAAGCCCGTGCCGATCTGCACGACCGTCGACCAGATCGCCGCGCTGCCGTTCGTCGCCCAGCCGGGCGAGCGCTTCGTCTACGGCTACAGCACCGACATCCTCGGTTGCCTCGTCGAGCGCGTGTCCGGGGTACCGCTCGACGCATTCTTCCGCGACCGGATCACGGGCCCGCTCGGGATGCGCGACACGCGCTTCTTCATCCCTGCGAGCGAACGGACTCGGCTCGCCACCGTGTACGCGAGCGCCGGTCCGCCGCCGGGGGGCACGCGCGCCGCGCCGGTGCGGCCCGCGCCCGCCGGCGCGCGCGGCCAGGGCGACTACGTCGACGGGCCGCGCGTCAGCTTCTCCGGCGGCGCCGGGCTCACGTCGACGGCGCGCGACTACGCGCGCTTCCTCGAAATGCTGCGCAACGGCGGTGCGCTCGGCGGCGTGCGCCTGCTCGGCCCCAAGACGGTCGCGCTGATGACGACCAACCAGACCGGGACGTTGTTTTCCTCCGGGGGCGAGGGGTTCGGGTTGGGGTTCCAGGTGTTGGAGCGCGCCGGGGCCAACGGGCGCGCGGAGTCGGTGGGCACCTTCGGGTGGGGCGGCGCCTACGGCAGCACGTACGAGGTCGATCCGCAGGAAGGGATCGTGCTCGTCGTGCTCACCCAGCAGCTGCCGAACGCGAGCGACGCGCTCGGCCGCTTCCCGATGCTCGTCTACCAGGCGTTCGTGGCGCCGCATGGGGCGCCGCGTGGGACATCGGGGGCGGCCCCGTCCGCGGATTCTCGTGGCGAACGCTGAACGCGGCACGGCGCGCCCTTGCGTCGGCGCGGGGGTGGGGCGCACTGTGCGCTGATCCATTCCTGCCCGTCCCGCCCGTCCGAGCTCACCCTCTCGAGGTGCTCGCGTGAATTCGCTCTCGCTCTCCCGCGCCGTGCAGTGCGCCGCGTTTGCCGCGTCGGCCGCCTTCCTCATCGCGCTTCCACCCGCCCGCGCTCTGGCGCAGGCGGTACCCGCCGCGATGGGTGCGCCGCCGGCCGGCTACGACACGAGCGCCTTTGCCGCGCTGACGTGGCGCGAGATCGGCCCGTACCGCGGCGGCCGCTCGGTGACCGTCGCGGGGAGCGCCGCGCGGCCGATGGAGTACTGGATGGGCACCACCGGCGGTGGCGTGTTCAAGACCGTCGACGGCGGGATGACCTGGACGCCGACGAGCGACAAGGCGTTCGGCGGAACGATCGGTTACATCGGGGTGAGCGCGAGCAACCCCGACGTGGTCTACGTCGGCACCGGGGAGTACCCGATCCGCGGCAACGTCTCGCACGGTGAGGGCGTCTACAAGAGCACCGACGGCGGCAAGACGTGGAGCTTCCTCGGCCTCAAGGCGACGCGGCAGATCAGCCGCGTACGCGTGCATCCGACCAACCCCGACGTCGTGTGGGTGGCGGCGCAGGGCGCGTTCTGGGGGCCGAATAAGGAGCGAGGCGTCTACAAGACCACCGACGGCGGAAAATCGTGGCGGCAGGTGCTCTTCCGCAACGATTCGACCGGCGCGTGCGACCTCGTCGTCGACCCCTCCAACCCGAACGTGCTCTACGCGGCGTTCTGGCAGTCGTACCGCAACGCCTACGCGCTGTCGTCGGGTGGGGCGGGGGGCGCACTCTACAAGAGCACCGACGGCGGCGAGCACTGGACCGAGCTGACGCAGAACGCCGGGCTTCCGCACGGGGTGTTAGGCAACATCGGCCTCACGATCTCACCCGCCAACCCGCGGCGGCTGTGGGCGAGCATCGAGGCCGACTCGGGCGGGATCTACCGCAGCGACGACGCCGGCGCGACGTGGCGGCGCGTGAACGAGGACCGCAAGCTGCGGCAACGTGCGTGGTACTACTCGCGCATCTTCGCGGACCCCAAGGACACGAACACGATCTACGCGCTCAACGTCGGGTTCTACCGCTCGATCGACGGCGGGAAGACGTTCCGGCAGCCGATCGCGGTGCCGCATGGCGACAACCACGACCTGTGGATCGCGCCCAACGACCCGCAGCGCATGATCGAGGGGAACGACGGCGGCGCGACCGTGTCGATGAACGCCGGAAAGACGTGGACCGAGCAGAACTTCGCGACCGCGCAGTTCTACCACGTGACGGCGAGCAACGAGTTCCCCTACCGCGTCTGCGGCGCGCAGCAGGACAACTCGACGCTGTGCGGGCCAAGTCGGTGGCCGGGCGGCATCGGTCGCGAGCTGTGGGTGGACGCCGGGGGCGGTGAGAGCGGCTACATCGCCGTCGATCCCCTGCACCCCGAGATCGCCTACGCCGGAAGCTACGGCGGGCTGCTCACGCGCAAGAACATGCGCACCGAGGAGGAGGTGCAGGTCAATCCGTGGCCCGACAACCCGATGGGCCACTCGTCGAGCGACCTCGCCTACCGCTTCCAGTGGACGTTCCCGATCGTCTTCTCGCCGCACGATCCGACGGTGCTCTACGCGGGGGGCAACCACGTCTTCCGCACGGCCAACGGCGGGCAGAGCTGGGAGGTGATCTCGCCCGACCTCACTCGGCACGACCCGCGGACGATGGGCGCGTCGGGCGGGCCGATCACGAAGGACCAGACGGGCGTCGAGACGTATGCGACGATCTTCACGATCGCCGAGTCGCCGCGCGTGCGCGGCGTGATCTGGACGGGAAGCGACGACGGGATGGTGTACGTCACGCGCGACGGTGGGCGCTCGTGGTCCAACGTGACGCCGCCGGGGATGGGCGAGCTGCCGCGCATCTCGCTCGTCGAGGCGTCGCCGCACGACGCGGCAGTCGCGTACGTGGCCGCCAATCGATACCAGTTTGGCGACCTGCGCCCGATGCTGTACCGGACGGCCGATTACGGCCGCACGTGGACCGCGATCGCCAACGGCATCCCGGCCGAGGAGTTCACACGGGCGATCCGCGAGGACCCCGTTAGGCGCGGGCTGCTCTACGCGGCGACCGAGCGTGGCGTGTGGGTATCGTTCGACGATGGTGGGCACTGGCAGAGCCTGCGCCGCAACCTGCCGCCGGTGCCGGTGCACGATCTGCCCGTCAAGGAAGGCGACCTGATCGCGGCCACGCACGGG
>DASWUT010000774.1:0-2609 GCA_036401455.1 Gemmatirosa sp.
GTACTCCAGCGGCGCCGAGGCGGTCGAGAGCGCGTTCCGTCTCGCCAAGGCCTACACGGGCAAGAGCGAGTTCGTCGGCTTCTGGGGCGGCTTTCACGGCAAGACGGCCGGCGTGCTGCCGCTCCTCTCGGGGAGCTTCAAACACCACCTCGGGCCGCTCATGCCGGGCACGTACAGCACGCCCTACGCGGCCTACGGCCGCTGCCCCATCTGCCGCACCGGTGGGGCGTGCGACTGGACGTGCATCGACTTTCTGCGCCAGAAGATCTACAACGAGACGGCCAACGACGTCGCCGCGATCATCGTCGAGCCGATCCAGGGCACGGCGGGCAACATCGTGCCGACGCCGGGCTTCCTGCGCCAGTTACGTGCGCTGTGTGACGAAATCGGCGCCGTGCTCATCGCCGACGAGATGCTCACCGGCTTCGGCCGCACGGGGCGGATGTTCGCGGTCGAACACGATGGCGTGGTTCCGGACATCATGACGATCGGCAAGGGCTTCGGCGGCGGTTTCCCGATGACCGGGCTCATCGCGCGCGACGAGGTCGCCCGCGCCAAGCCGTGGGCCAACCCGAGCGGCTCGTCGTCGAGCTACGGCGGCAACCCGCTCGCCGCGGCCGCGTCGCGCGTGACGATCGAGACGATGTTGGAAGAAGACCTCGTCGGCAACAGCCGCCGCGTGGGTGCGCGCATGCTGCAGGAGATCGAGCGCTGGGAGCGCGAGCTTCCGATCGTGCGCGGCGCGCGCGGGAAGGGGCTCATGATCGGCCTCGATCTCGTCTATCCCGAGGGGCACGAGCGGGCGGGGCAGCTGCTCGACAAGCAGGTCACGCGCTGGATCTTCGACAGCGCGCTCGACCGCGGCGTGCTGGCGATGCTCTACAACGCCGAGGTGCGCATCAACCCGCCGCTCGTGATCTCGGAGGCCGAGGCGCTCGAGGCGTTGGGCGTCGTCGAAGGGGTGCTGCGCGAGGCCGCGGAGCGGCTGTCCGAGCGCCTGGGCGCCTGACGGTGGCCGACGCGCTGGCGAGCAAGGGCCGCGCGGTCGAGGAATGGGTCGACCTCCGCTTCTTTCGCCCGATCGGCATGCGGCTCGCGCGGGCGCTGCTGCCGACCGCCGTCTCGCCCGACCACGTCACGCTCGGCTGCCTCGTCCTCGGCCTCGCCGCGGGGTGGTGCTTCGTTCCGGCGAGCCCCGCGGTCAACGCGCTCGGCTTCGTCCTCTTCATCGCCTCCGACCTGCTCGACAGCGCCGACGGCCAGCTCGCGCGGCTGCGTGGCTCGTCGACGCGGTTCGGGCGCATCGTCGACGGCGTGTCGGACAACACGCGCTTCATCAACCTGTACCTCAGCATCTTCGCGCGCCTGACGGTCACCGATCGGTGGGCGTTGTGGCCTGCGCTGCTGCTCGCCGTCACGGCGGGGGTGAGCCACTCGTACCAGAGCGCGGCCGTCGACGCGGTGCGCAACGCGTACCTCGAGGTCGCGGAAGACGGCGAGGGTGAGTTCGAGCTGCCCGAGGACACGCCACCGGCCTCGGGCAACCCGCTGCTGCGCCTGGCGCAGGGCGGCTACGCGGCGTACGTGAAGCGGCAGGCGATGCTGCTCCCCGCGACGGTGCGCCTCGTGCGGCGCCTGCGCCGGCTGGGTGACGTGCCGGCCGCCGCCGGTGCGCGCGCGACGTACGCCGAGCGCGAGGCGCCCGTGGTGCGCCAGTTCGCGTGGCTCGGGCAGAACATCCGCTTTCCGCTCGTCGCAATCCCGTGCATCGTGGGGCATCCGTCGGCGTTCCTCTGGCTGACGCTCGTCCCGCTCAACTTCGTGCTCGCCGGGGCGCTCGTCGCGCACGAGGGGCGCGCGGCGCGTATCACCGCCGCGCTCGACGGCGCCGCCGCGACCGCGGACGACCGCGAGCCGGCCACCGCGTCGACCGCGGGCGCGTATGCGCGGGGCTGACGACGCAGCCCAGAGGTCGTCGGCCATCGCGACCCCGCTGGATTCCCGCTTCCGCGGGGATGCCGAGCAACGCCGCTGGCGTGGCGCGATCGTCGGGCTCGGCGGGATTGCCATGGCGTCGCACCTGCCCGCGTTCCGCGCCACCCCCGCGCTGCGCACGCGCGCCGAGATCGTCTGCGCGGTCGACCCACGCCACGCAGCGGCCGGAACGTTAGACGGCCTGCCCGTGCTCCCCGATCTCGCGGCGTTGGGCCGGGACGACGTCGACTTCGTCGACCTCGCCACGCCGAGCGCGACGCACGTTGCCCTCACCGAGGCCGCGCTCGCCCGCGGGCTGCACGTGCTCTGCGAGAAGCCCGTCGCCACGCGTCGCGCCGACGCGCTCGCGCTGGCCGCGCTCGCCCGCGAAGGGGGGCGCGTACTCGTGCCCTGCCACCAGTACCGCTTCAATCCCGTGTGGCGCCGGATCGGCGCGTGGCTCCGCGACGACGTCATCGGGCGCTGGCACCTGATCGAGGTGAGCGTGCATCGCGCCAGTGCGGACCCCGGGCAACAGGGCGCGGACGAGGCGCTCCCCTGGCGCGTGCGCCGCGCCGACGCCGGCGGCGGCGTCCTCATCGATCACGGCACGCACCTGCTCTACACCCTGCTCG
>DASWUT010000775.1:0-7430 GCA_036401455.1 Gemmatirosa sp.
CGCGGGTGCAGCACGCGCTGCTGGTGCGGCAGGCACTCGCGCCGCCGCCGCCGCGGGCACCCGACGCGCAACTGCCCGGGGGCGCCTAACGGCCCGCCGTCGCGTACCCCGCGAGCGCCTCGGGGTACGCGGCGAGCACGCCCGGGGGCGCGGCAGCGGGCGCGCCGGTGAGCATCGCCTCGGGCATCACCGCATTGGTCACCGCCTGCCCGTGGTAGTGGTTGTTGGTCACCACGTACACCTCGGGCGCCGCGGCCGCGACCTCGCGCGTCCGCTCCGCCCACGGGGCGAGTTCGGCGGCCGTATAGAGGTAGTCGTAGCGCGCCTCGACGCCGGCGTCCGGGCGCCACCAGTCGTCGTAGTTGCGGCCGTGCAGCCGCACGTAGCCGGTCGGCGCGGTGGCCGTCGCACTCGGGCCTAACGACTTCGCGAACAGCGGTTGGTCGACGTTGACGAAGCCGATCCCGCGCTCGGCGAGCGCGTGGTAGAACGCGGGCACGTTCCACGACGCGTGGCGGACCTCGAGGACGAGCGGATACCCGGCCCCCTCGGCGCCGAACGCGCGCGTCACGTCACCGATCCACTCGCGGTTCGCGTCGTCACGTTTGAACGACCACGGAAACTGGACGAGCACCGCGCCGAGCCGGCCGGCGTCGGCGAGTACGTCGAGGCCGCGGCGCACGGCGTCGACGTCGGCCGGGGTGAACGCCGCGTCGCGCTCGTGCGTGAAGCGCTGCCAGAGCTTGGCGGTGAAGCGAAAGCGGTCGCGGGCGCGCTCGCCCGCGGCGGCACGGTCGACCCAGCCGCGCGCGGCGTCGGCGGTCGCGGGGCGGTAGAAGGTGCTGTTCACCTCGACCGTGTCGAAGTAGCCGGCGACGTAGGTGAGCGGATCGAAGCCGCGCGGGCGGGGCGCGGGGTAGACGATGCCGTCCCAGTCCTTGTAGCTCCAGCCGGCGGGGCCGATGCGCAGGGTCATGCCGGATGGTAACCTCGGCGCGGGCGGCGGGCGTCCAACATCCCGCCCGGCCGCGGCGTAACGCCGGCATCGTCGTACGCGAACCGGCGCCGTCCACGAGGGGCGGCGGCACGACGCGTTCCCGCCACCCCGCCCCGCCATGGCCCGCCGCCTCCTTCGCCCCGCGGTCGTCGCCCTCGCCGCGACGGCCGCCTCCGTCGCGGGCGCGCAGCCGACCCAGCCCCTCGACTCGGCCTACACGGCGCAGATCCGCGCGCTCACGCCTACCGACCCGCACTGGAAGTTCACGACCGAACTGGTCGACCACCTGCCGGCGTCGGCCACGGTCCCCACCCCGCTCAAGGCGCTCGGCTACGTCCCGGGCACCGTCGGGCGACTGAGCAAGGTGGCCGAGATCAACGCCTACTTCCGCGCGGTCGCCGCCGCGTCGCCGCGGGTGAAGGTGTTCTCGTTAGGCATGAGCGAGGAGGGGCGCGAGATGCTCATCGTCGCGGTAGCCGACTCGGCGACGATCGCGCGGCTCGACGACTACCGCGCGATGGCCGGGCGCCTCGCCGACCCGCGCGGCCTGGCCGACGCCGAACGGGCGCGGCTGGTGCGCGAGGCGAAGCCGATCTACTGGCTCACGGGCTCGATCCACTCCCCCGAGACGGGGAGCCCCGAGATGCTCATGGAGCTCGTCTATCGCCTGGCGGTGAGCGAGGCGCCCAACGTGCGGCGCATCCGCGACGGGGTGATCACGCTCATCACGCCGGTGACCGAGACCGACGGGCGCGACCGCGCGGTCGACGCCTACGCGCTCGAACGGCAGCTCAAGGTCGGGCGCGGCGGGGTGCCGCTCGTCTACTGGGGGAAGTACGTCGCGCACGACAACAACCGCGACGGGCTCGTGCTCTCGCTCAAGCTGTCGCAGCACATCAACGACGGCGGGCTGCACTGGCACCCGACGGTGCTGCACGATCTGCACGAGAGCGTGCCCTTCCTCTACGCGAGCACGGGCACCGGGCCGTACAACGACGAGTTCGACCCGATCGTCGTCGACGAGTGGCACACGCTCGCCTACCAGGAGATCACCGAGCTGACGAAGCGCGGGCTGCCCGGCGTGTGGACGCACGGCTTCTACGACGGGTGGGCGCCCAACTACATGTTCGGGATCGCGCAGTTCCACAACGCGATCGGGCGCTTCTACGAGACGTACACCTCGATGGGCGCGGACTGCCACATCGTGCACCTGCCGGCCGCCGCGGTCTCGCGCGAGTGGGATCGGCCGAGCCCGCCGGTCAACGGGGTGAAGTGGTGCATCCGGAGCAACATCAACTACCAGCAGTCGGGGGTGCTCGTCGCGCTCGACTACGTGGCGCGCAACCGCGAGACGTTCCTCGACAACTTCGCGCTCAAGGCGCGGCGGATGATCGATCGCGGGCGCACCACGGCGCCGTACGCGTTCGTCATCCCGCGCGGGCAGCGGCGCGCGGCGGAGGCGGCGGACCTCGTCAACTACTTCCGGCGGACGGGGACCGAGGTGCAGGTCGCGACGGGCGACTACGCCGTGCGCACGATGCCCGCGGTGATCGAGCGGGCAGCCGTCCCCGGGCCTAACGCATCGGGATCCAGCGCGCGCGGTGCGGCCGGCGGGCGTGTCGGCACGGACTCCGCTCGCGGTGGGCGCGCCGACAGCGCGGCCGCGCGGCCGACGGTGCCGGTGCACGCGGGCGACTGGATCGTGCGGATGGACCAGCCCTACACCGCGCTGCCCCGGACGGTGCTCGCCGTGCAGCGCTACCGCGCGGACGACCCGCCGCCCTACGACGACACCGGATGGTCGCTCGACCGGCTGCGGCACGTGACCGTGTACACGGTGGACGACTCGACCGTGCTCGCGCGGCCGATGCAGCTCCTGACGACCGACGCGCGCGTGGCCGGCACCGTCGCGGGCGCGGGCGCGACGCTCGCCGTCCCGCCGTTAGGCGACTGGCGCTCGGCCACGCTGCCGTGGGCCGTGGGCGGGGCACGCGTGATGGTGGCCGACACCGCATTTGCCGCCGGGCGGGCGACGTTCCCCGCGGGCACCGCGCTCGTCGCCAACACCCCTGACGTGCGCGCCGCGGTCGAGCGGCTCGGGCTCGCCGCGACGGCGCTCGGCGCGGCGCCCACGGTCCGCTCGCACGCCGTCACGCTGCCGCGCATCGCGTTCGTGCACACCTGGCTCGAGACGCAGAACGAGGGGTGGCTCCGCCACGCGCTCGACGAGATCGGCGTGCCGTTCACCTACGTGTCGACGCAGCGACTGGTGGATCCGCACTTCCTCGACCGGTTCGACGTGGTGCTCTTTCCGCACGCGACCGGCACGTCCGCGCAGCTGGTCAACGGCCGCCCGATGGTCGGGCCGCCGATCCCGTGGCGCCGCTCCGCGACGACGCCGAGCTTCGCCGGGACGCCCGATTCGACCGACGACCTGCGGCCGGGGATGGGCTACGAGGGCGTCGCCGCGCTGCGCCACTTCGTCGAGCGCGGCGGGCTGCTGATCACCGAAGGCAACTCGGCCCGCCTGCCAGTCGACATGGGGTTCAACCCGACGGTGAGCGTGGTCGCCACGCCGCGGCTCGTCGCGCGCGGCGCGGTCTACCGCGCGCAGGCCGTCGAGCGCATGCATCCCGTGCTCTACGGCTACGAGGCGGGATCGATGCCGGTGTACTTCAACCAGGCGCCGGTGTTCGCGGTGCAGGCCGACGAGAACGCCGCGGCCGACGCGCGCTCCCGCGCGGTGATGCAGAACGTCGCCGACACGGCGATCACGGGCGAGACCGAACGCCAGCGCGCGCGCGTGGTGCTCCGCTTCGACCCGAACGCCGACTCGCTGCTCGTCTCGGGGCAGCTGGAGAACGGCGCGGAGCTGGCTGGCAAGGCGGCGGTCGTCGACGCGCCGTTAGGCCGCGGGCACGTGCTCCTCTTCGGTATCCGCCCGATGTGGCGCTACGAGACGCAGGGAAGCTACGCGATGGTGCTCAACGCACTGGCGCACTGGAACGCGTTGGACGTCAACCGGCGCCCCGGCGCGGTCGCGGAACGCGCCGGGCCGGCCACCGCGCCCGGCGAGGCCGGGCGCGACGCCGGCCATGGCGACGCCGGCCTCGGCGGGCAATCGGACGCCGGGCACGACAGCGGCGCGGGCGTTGCGCACTGAGGACTGCATGTCGACCTCATTCACGCCGTCCGCCCCCGCCCGCTCCGCGACGGGGTTCGATCTCACCCCGCCCGACGCCGGCCAGCGGCGCGCGCTCGCCGCCGACCTCGACGCGGAAGAGCGCCGGGTGCTCCTCTCGCACGGCACCGAGGCGCCGTTCTGCGGCGTCTTCCACGCGCACAAGGAGGCAGGCACCTACACCTGCCGCCAGTGCGGGCTGCCACTCTTCCGCTCCGACGCCAAGTTCGAGTCCGGGACGGGGTGGCCGAGCTTCTTCACACCGTTCGACGCGCGGCACGTCGCCTTCGTGCGCGACACGAGCTTCGGCATGACGCGCACCGAGATCCGCTGCGCGCGCTGCGACGGCCACCTCGGCCACGTCTTCCCCGACGGGCCGCCACCGACGCACGAGCGCTACTGCCTCAACTCCGTGTCGCTCGCCTTCACCGAGGACGGCGAGGCGCTCCCCGACCGGCTGCACCGCGGCGCACCCGAGGGCGTGCCGCTCGGGGCGTAACCTCAGGCGCGCCAGACGGAGGGGCGGCCTGCGACCTGTGCCTCACGCCTCGCGCGCGACGCCGGCGAACAGGTCGCGCACGGGCACCGCGAAGCCGGGCAGCACGGCCCCGCCATCCAGCTGCGCGTCCTCGGCAACCCACGTCGGCGCGCCCGCCGGCGTCCAGACCTCGACGCCCCGCGCCTCGATGTCGATGAGCCAGAGCAGTGACGTGCCGCCGCCGAAGTAGTGCGCCCGCTTGCGGCCGATGACGGCCGGCTGGTCGCTCTCCGACAGCACCTCGACAACGAGGTCCGGAGCGAGCCGAGGAATGCCCCGCCGCTCGACCTCGGCCGGCTCGCGCCCCGCGCGGACGAACGAGACGTCCGGCAGCCGCACGACGTCGTCCCGAGGCGGCAACTCGTAACTCGTGCCGTCGAAGTACACCTCGCCGAGACGGCGCGGGGCGACGTGCGCATCAAGCGCGCGGAAGATCGCGCGCGCCACCCGGTTGTGCGCTCGTGGTGGCGCGTTCAACGGCCGTGCGAAGCACGGCACGACCACGCCGTCGACCAGCTCGCTCCACTCGGGGATGTTGGGGTCGTCGATGAACGCACGGGCCGTCATCCGGGCAATGGCAGTGGGCGCGACCATGACTTCCTCCGAGTTGGGCGAGTGGGCGGATCGACGCTCCGAACCTACGCTCGGCCGCGAACCACGCGCGCGCGGGGCACCCGCGCGGGGCACCGATGTTCGCGTGAAGGCGCGTCAGTCGAGCGCGGCGAACAGATCGGCCAGTGGGAGTTGGAACCCGGGCAGCACCGCGCCACCGTCGAGGGCCTCACTGCCGCCGAGGATGCGCACGGTACTGCCCGCGGTATGGATGGCCACCGTCCGCGCGTCGCCATCGACCACCCAGACCAGCGCGGTGCCCGCCTCCAGATAGTCGGCCAGCTTGCGCTCCAGCACCGCGGCCGTGTCACTCCGCGACCGTATCTCGACCGCGAGATCCGGTGCGAGCGCGAGCGCCCGATGCCGGACCCGAGCACGCGGAATGCGCCCCGCGCGGACGAACGACACGTCTGGCGTGCGGTAGGTGTCAGGCCGCCCGGCGATGGGCAGCTCGTACCCGAACCCGTCGCCGAACACGTCGCCCATCTCGTGTCCGACGACGTACGCGTCGAGCGCTCGGAACAGTGCGCGCGTGCAAAGCCCGTGGTCGAATGAGGGCGGTGGTGTCATGACCACCTCGCCGTCGGCGAGTTCGGCCCCCCACTCCGGCAGGTCGTCCATCTGGTAGAACGCATCGAGCGTGACGTACCCAGCGCGCGTTGCCCCAGCGCGCGTTGCGACAACGGTCGGTGCAGCCATGATGACTCCTCCGTCGCGAGGTGATGCGGCACGATAGCGAACGGCTCCCGCCTGTAACCTACCCGCAGCGGGCAACGGCCTCACAGCACGGGCAAGTGCCGCGAACCACGGCGGCCGGCACACCCCCTGCCCGGTTCTGCCCCATGGCCCGCCTTCCCGTCCTCGACGCCGCCGACGAGACCTTCGACCTGTTCGACCCACCGCCGGCGACCCCGCTGCCGGCCGCGGCCGACGTCCCGGAGAGCGCGGCCGACGCCCTCACCGAGCCCGCGGGTACCACTTCCGCCGGCCGCCTGCTCCGCATCGGCCAGATCTACCTCGAGCCCGGCGTGGCGGAGTACCCACGCGGCCGCGAGATCCTCGCGCGCTTCCCGGACGCCGAGCGGGTGGAGGTGCCGTCGCACTGGAACATCCCCGGGCTGCACGGCAACGAGGGGCTGGTGAAGGACTGGACCCGGGTCAAGCGTGACACGCTGGTGTTGGGCGTGCGCAAGTCGCTCTCCTGCCGGCCCAACGGGCGGAGCGCGGACTACATCGCGCCCGGCCTGTCCAACGGCTGCGCGATGGCGTGCGCGTACTGCTACGTCCCACGCCGCAAGGGCTACGCGAACCCGATCACCACGTTCGTCAACGTCGACGAGGTGCTCGGCTATCTCGAGCGCCACGCACGACGGCTCGGCCGCAAGCGCGAGCCGAACCAGGTGGACCCGGACGCGTGGGTCTACGACGTCGGCGAGAACGGAGACTGCTCGGTCGACGCGCTCGTCAGCGACAACGTGCGTGACACCGTCGCCCGCTTCACCACCCTGCCCAACGCGAAGGCGAGCTTCGCCACCAAGTACGTGAACCCCGCCCTGCTCGGCTACGACCCACGCGGGCGCACGCGGGTGCGCTTCTCGCTCATGCCGCCGCGCGTGGCACGCGTGCTCGACGTGCGCACGTCGCCTGTGCGGCGGCGGATCGCCGCGGTGTCGGATTTCGTGGCGGCTGGTTACGAAGTGCATCTCAACTTCTCGCCCGTGGTGGTCTACGACGGGTGGCTCGACGACTGGCGCGCGCTCTTCCGCGACGTCGCCGATGCACTCTCGCCCGCGGCCAGGGCGCAGCTCGCGTGCGAGGTCATCTTCCTCACGCACAACGAGGCGCTGCACCTCGTCAACCTCGGCTGGCATCCGGCGGCCGAGGCGCTGCTCTGGACGCCGGCAAACCAGGAGGCGAAAGAGAGCGAGCAGGGCCAGCGGAACGTGCGCTACCGGGCGGGGACGAAGGGACGGTACGTGCGCGCGCTCGTCGACCTGTTGGGCGAGGAGCTGCCGTACTGCCGGGTGCGGTATGCGTTTTAGGGGCGGGGCGCGTGGCGGTGCCGCGCGAGGCGGTCGAGCCCGTGGCGCGTCGTGAAGCTC